>CAZXVY010000257.1:0-4419 GCA_964644115.1 uncultured Terriglobales bacterium | reverse complement strand
CGGCGATGGCGGCGTCAATATCAGGGCCGAGCAGCGCGGGATCGGCGGCGGAAATCAGGATGCCTGCGGGCTTCAGCTTGATGATGCGGCGCAGTTCCTCCTGCTGCCCTTTGGGATCGTAGCGGTCGGGGCCGAGGAACTCCGCCTTCACCTTGAGCTGCGAGGCGGCCCGTTCAAAGCCCGCGCCTGCCGCCTGCCAGTAGGGAATCTTGATGTTGGTGGAGAGGAAGTAAAACTTCTCCTCGGAGGCGTGGCCCGATGAGCCTCCGCTGCACCCGGAGAGCGACGCGAGCAGGGCCGCCGCCGCAACCAAACTCACGAGCTTCCTGGCCGTGGCCATGGCTTCCTCCTGCGCGCACCGGGGCGCCGCCTGCTAATCGGTGGGAGGCTAATTCTAGATGAGTTGGACACCGAAAAGGCAAGTGCGGCCACAAGAGCGGGCGAGGGCGCCCGCTTCCACACGTGCCTCCCACACAAGGGCGGGCGAGGGCGCCCGCTTCTACACGTGCCTCCCACACAAGCGCGGGCGAGGGCGCCCGCCTCTACACGTGCTTTATTTCAGCGAGTCCGGGTCCGACAGGTTGCGCGGGCTCTTGCTGTTGAGGATGGCCAACAAGGTGCGCGCCGCAGCCGGCGCGCTCACCGCGCCTTGCAGCAGGATCTGGCGCGCGCTCACTTTGCGGCCGTAGAGATTCTTGTTGGCGCCGTTATCCTGGCGGAGCGTGGAGCCCTCGAGGGAAATGCCGATAAACAGGCCGCGGGAGCGCGAGTAAGAAAGGATTTCGGCGCGCATCACCACATCGGTGGCGGCGGTGGCGGTGCGTCCCTTGGGGCCGGCGGCGGCGGCGGCGTCCGCGCCCAGCTTCACCTTGCTGCGCATCACCGAGCGCGCACCCTTGGGGTTCATGATGAGCAGCACGAAGTCAGTGGCCTGCCCGCCGAGCTGGATGCCAATGTTGCCGCCCTCCAGCGCGAACATGGCGGGGGCTCCCCAGGATCCGGTGAAATTGTCGCCGCCGCGGCAGATCATGGCGCCGCGCCCGTAGCTGCCGCCGATGCCGATGGCGAATTTCTTCACCGAGGGCAGCACGATGATGCACTCCGCTTTGTCCAGCAGGTCCTGGGGGATGTTGTCGGGAATGTTGAGGATTTCCTTCATCACCTGGCCGGCTTCTTCCAGGCGTTCGTCCTCTTTGTCGCCGGCCGCTGCGGGAAGCGCAGAGAGAAATGCAGTGAGCAGGATGGAAAACAGTTTTTTCATGACGTCCTCCACGATCACAGGATGAGAAGCGGCCGCAGGCCGCCATGGTACTCCCTATTTCGAAGCCGGGGCGCGTATCCGGGTTGTCCCAGCGAACATCATAAATTCCCAGGAGTAGAAGCAGCCCCAGGAGGCGAAAAAATTCCAAATTAAAAATTAAAAATTAAAAAGGCAAAAGTAAGAAGCAATAAGCAGTAAGCAATATGCAATCAGCGCGCCCGGGCCAGCACCAGGGTGACGTCGTCGGGCTGCTCGCCCGGGCCGATCCAGTCGCGGACGGCGTCGGTGACGGCCTGAGCGAGGGCGGGCAAGGGAAGCTCGCGGTGTCCGCGCACGATGTCCATGAGGCGCTGCTCGCCGAACTCGCCGAACTCGTTTTCCGGTTCGATGATGCCGTCGCTGAAGGCGACGAAGAGGTCACCCGGCCGCAACTGGATGCTGCGATCTTCGTAGGCGCCACCCTCGAACAACCCGATGACCAGGCCGTTGGTGTCCAAGCGGCGCACCGAGCCGTCGGCGCCCAGCACCATGGGGGGCAGGTGGCCGGCGTTGCCGTAGGTGAGCGTGCGCGATTCCTCGTCGTACACGCTGAGGAACAGCGTGGCGTACTTTTCCGCGGAAGTGCTGCGATAAAGATGGTGGTTCAGCAGGGCGAGCAGGGCAGCTGGCGAGAGCTTGCCGTTGGAGGAAGTCACCGCAATCGCGCCCGAGATCTGGGCGCGGGCGATGACGCCCGGTGCATACGCGCCCACCACCGCGGGCGCTTGCTCGGAAACCATTCCCAACTCGTAGGCGCGCACCGCCGAGTGCAGCGTGGCCATGAGCAGCGCGGCCGAGATGCCCTTGCCGCTGATGTCGCCCACCGCAATGCCCAGCCGGGTGGGCCCCACTTGCAGGAAGTCGAAGTAGTCACCGCTGACAATGCGCGCCGGCTGGCACACGCCGTGCACTTCCAGAGAGGGAAGCTGGGCGAATTCCCGGGGAAAAAGCTGGGCCTGCACTTCCTGGGCGATGGCCAGTTCGTTCTGCAGGCGCTCTTTTTCTTTTTGCCCGGCAATCAGGCGCTCCAGCGAGCCGGTCATGGTATTGAAGGAGGTTTCCAGTTCCGCGAGCTGGTCGCGGGAGCGCACCTGAATGCGGTGCCGCAGGTCGCCGCGGTCAATGGCCTGCGTGGCTGCGTAGAGATTGGCCACCGAGCGGGTGATGGTGCGCGTGAGCCCGATGCCCACCACCAGCGCCACCAGGTCAATGATCACGAACAGCACCGCGAACACGCCCAGAATCACCAGGGCGATGCTGGCGAACTCGCCCAGGCTGGCGAACAACCGTCCGTAGAGCAGGGAAGGACTGGTGCGCACCGCGAAGGGCACGCCGGAAGCTTCACCATTCTCCCAAGTGGTCACCGGAAAGATGGCGGCGAAGGAGACGTCGCGGTCCCAGAAGTTCACGGGAACCGGCGCCCGTCCCCCCGAGATCGCCAAATAGCTTTGCTGTGCGGCTGCGGGCTGGCGGGAGCTGGGCTGATCCTGGGCGCTGGGCTCCACCACTAACAAGCCCCGCTGCGGCGCCTGCTCGCTAACCTCGATGCTGCCGGGGCTCAAGCTCAGATTGAGGTTTCCACGGCTGAGGTAGAAGGTGGTCTCGCCCGTGCTGCCCGCCACCCGGCTGATCAGGTCGGTGTCCAGCGGAGTGCTGGAAACCACAGTCAGCATCTCGTTGCCCACTTGCGATGCGCTTACCGCCCGCAGAAAGAGCAGGTCGCCTTCGCGCACCACGCCGCCGAAGCGTTGCTTCAGCCAGGCGGGCGGCGCCAGCGGCGCTGCAGACGTGGCGGTCCGCAGGACCCTGGGCCGGCCGCGGAACCAGGCAACCACCTCCATGCGCCTGCTGCGCTCTGGAGTGCGGGCCAGGTCGTCGAGCTCGGGTAGGCCGTCCTTCGACGTTGCCAGCCCGCGCCCCAAATTGGCAGCCAGTTGGGAGGTGATGGTCCGGTTCGAGGCTTCCAGGCTCTTCAGTTGCGCCTGCAGGTCGGACGTCACCAGGAAGGTTGCGAACTGCCCGCCGAAAATGTAGCCGGTGATCAGCGCCATGGCCACCACCAGCAGCACCGGCACCGCGCCGATGAACATGTAGGTGACCAGCAGGCGGTTGCGCAGCCGCCACAACACCACGCGCCGGAACCAGCGCAGCACCAGGGCGCTGACCAGCACCAGCAAGGCGAAGTCAACCAGGTTCACCCAGGCGGGAACCCGGGTGGTGATGCCGGCTGCGTACAGGCCCCAGAAGATGCCGGCCACCGCCGCTAGATACAAAGTGGCGCGAACCAGGCGGTTCTGCCGAATATAGGCCGCGAGTTTGCGCCGGGTGTCGGGCAGGTTGCGGGGGCCTCCTCCTGGCCTGAACAATAGATTATAGTCCCCGGTTTTCGGCCGCTAGTGCCGTTCCAAATTGTCTCGTCTAACTTCCTTCGGCCTTGCGACCAACCGCCCAAGGGAATTGGCGCGGCCATCTCCCAGGGCGAGTTAGTTGGAACGGCACTAGAATGGTGCCGCGATGAAGACCCGGAGGAAATCGCGGGCGCAGGCGGTGGCCGGCGAACCCGAGCTCACCCGGCCGGCCCCGCAGAGCGGGGAGAGTTGGGGCGCAGACGGGCGGCTGGCCGCCGCGCTGGCCCACGAAGTCAACAACTCCCTGGATACGATGCAGAATTGTCTCCACCTGATTTCCGGCAAGGTGAAGCCGCAGGGCGCGCCCGCGTACGAACTGCTGCGCACGGAAACCGCCCGCTTGGGGCGGCTGGTGCGGGAAATCCTGGGCTTGTCGAGCAGCCCGCAGCCGGCCTCGGCTTCGGACCTCAACGCCGCCGTTACCGAAGTGCTGCGCGTGCTCCAGCCGCGGCTCCGCCGGGCGCAGGTCGCGGTGACCAGGTCTCGCGGCCCGCGGACCTGCGTGGCTGCGTCATCCGTTGAGTTGCAACTGCTGGTCTCCAACCTGGTCGCCAACGCCGCAGACGCTATGCCCGGGGGAGGGAAGCTCCGCATCGAGACCCGCGTGCTCCCGCGCCGCCGCGTGCGCCTGCGGGTGGCCGACACAGGGACAGGAATTCCCGCCGCGCTCGCCTCGCGGATCTTTCAGCCCTTCGTCAGCAGCAAGGGAGA
>CAZXVY010000256.1:0-4429 GCA_964644115.1 uncultured Terriglobales bacterium | reverse complement strand
ATCACCTGCTCCAGCGCTCCCAGGATGGCGATGGTGTCCAGGTAGTCGTAGTAGCCGAGGTGGGCAATGCGGAACAGTTTGCCCTTCATTTCCCCCTGGCCGTTGGCCACCACCGCGCCGAAGCTTTCGCGGAACTCGCGCACCACGGCGGTGGAGTCCATTCCTTTTGGCGGGAGGATGGCAGTGAGCGCGGCCGCCGGCGAGGAGGCCGCAAACAGCCCCAGTCCCAACGCCGCAGCGCCGGCGCGGGTCATGGCCGCGGCCAGTTCGGCGTTGGCGATCAGGGCATCGCGCCCCCGCGCCAGGTCGCCATCGCCGGCGGCGCGGATGTAATCAAACGCCGCGCCCAGGGCGGCAATCAGCGCGATCGCCGGAGTGAACGCCGACTCGCCCTGCGCCGCCGCCTTGCGTTCCTTGCGCAAATCGAAGTAATAGCGCGGCGAGCCGGCCGTCTCCATGCGCTGCCACGCGCGCTCGCTCACCGCCAGGTAGGCCAGGCCAGGAGGGATCATCACCGCTTTCTGCGATCCGCCGAGGATCACGTCCACGCCCCACCCGTCCACATCAAAGCGGGTGGTGCCCAGTCCGGTGATGGCGTCCACGACGAGCAGCGTGTCGGAGCCGTGCAGCAGGCGGGCCACGCCCTCCACGTCATGACGCACGCCGGTGGAGCTTTCCGTCGCCTGCATGTACACCACGCGCACTTCGGGCGTAAGCCGTGCGCGCACCTCGTCCAGGGCCACGGTTTGGCCATAGGCAGCGTTCAGCACTTCGGCCGCGCACCCGAACGCCCTGGCCAAATCCCGCCAGCGCTCGCCGAACTTGCCGGCGCTGAGCACCAGCACCTTGTCGCCGGGGGAAGTCAGGTTGGATACGGCAGCCTCCATGGCCCCGGTGCCGGAAGCGGCCAGCAGCACCACGTCATTCCCGGTGCCGATGAAGGTTTGCGCGTCCGCCAGCACTCGCCGGTAGAGCGCCCGGAATTCGGCCGTGCGATGGTGGACGTCGGCCGACGCCATGGCCATCTGCGCTGCGGGCAGCAGGGGAGTGGGGCCGGGGGTGAACAGCCGCGTTTTTCGCAGCATGATGGAGGTTATTCCACGATGATCTGTTGCCAGTCCTGGGGCACGCCCGAGATCACCACGTTGCCTTTGAGGAAAAGCACCAGGCCGGAGGCGCGGTCGTTGGCCTGGCGCACGATCAGCAGGCCGTCGCCGTCGGAATTTTGCGGCCCTTTGCCCACCCACTGGATGGTGCCGGCTACTCCCCTGCGCACCCGCGCCGCCAGCGCGACCTCCGGGAAAGTGGCGTCGTAGCGGTTGCTGCCGTTGGCCAGCAGCGCGATCCGCCGGCTGCCGTCCTCCACGTCAATCAGGACGTAGCCTACGTCGCGCACACTCCGGGTGCCGGAGAAGTCGCCCTCGATCCGGCCGCTGGGCGTTACCCGGTTGCCGCGCAGCCAGGCGACCGCGGCCGCATCGTAGTCCGCTGCGCCGGCCAGCCGGAACGGAGCACTGCCGTCGGCCCGCGGCCTCTCCACACCCTTCAACTGCGGCATGTCCAGCGGCGGTATTCCCTCCACCACGATCGCGCCTTCTTCGGTGGCGCGCACCGCCGGCGGGGCTTCCATCGCTCCCACCACCGCAATCACCGCCGCCACTACCCCCACCGCCAGCGCCACCCGTACCACCTTGTTGCCTTCGCTCTTGATCCGCTCGACCTTGATCTTCTCCGCGCCCGGCATGGCCGCCACTTCTTCCGCCATCCGGCCCAGCGACTTCAGGTGCTCCACAACGTGGCCGCCGGTGTTGTGCTCCGGGATCACCAGTTCGCTCAGTTCCAGGCTTCCGGTAGAGATGGTGAAAAACGTGCTCGAGGAGCAAACCAGCTTGGCCAGTTGCTGGATCACCTTCTTGCTGCCCAGCAGCATGCGCGCCTGGGTGGGGTGGTCGGTGCGGGTGTGGAAGCGCGCGTCGAACATTTCGTCGTTGCTCTTCACCAGCACCCGGCCTTCCGTGGCCCGCGCCCCTTTGGGCACCACGGAAAGCGTGAAGCTGGCCTGGGCGCGCATCACCATGTTGAGCCCGGGCGTGTTCTCGTCCCGGGAGAACCGGATCACGGTGGGCAGGTTGCCCCAATGGCCGGAGATCACCAGGTCGCCCCCGTCGCGGAAAAATTCCCCTTTCAGCGTTTGCGCCAGCGCCCGCGTGTCTGCTCCCAATTCCTCGTAGCCGGACAGGCTGCGGTGCTTGATCAGGGCAACGATGATCACGCCCGACAGGGCGACGAAGAAGACGATCAGGACGGCGCTGGCAATGGGGTGCAAAGTTGGCCTCGAAACGGCCTCTATTCTGGCACAACCGGGCCTGCCGGGAAACATGGAAAGCGGGCGGCATCCAGCAAGCAAATAGGGGAGGCTATAATCGAGGCGCCATGGGCCTCGCCGACCAGATCCAGAAAGACATCCCCCAGGCCATGAAGGCCCGCGATGAACTGCGCCTTTCCACCCTGCGCATGGTCAAGACCGCGCTCAAAAACCGGGAGCTCGAGAAGCGCTCCCCGCTCGACGACGCCGAAGCCCGGCAAGTGATGGCCACGCTCATCAAGCAGCGCCGCGATTCCATCGAGCAGTTCACCAAGGCCGGCCGCCAGGAGCTGGCCGACAAGGAAGCGGCCGAAATCCGCGTCATTGAGTCCTACCTGCCGAAAGCCGCCGGGGAAGAGGAAATCGTCGCTGCCGTGCGCTCCACCCTCGCCGAAATGGCCTCGGCTTCAGGCTCCACGCCGGGCCTGAAGGACATGGGTGCCGCCATGAAGAACGTCATGGCCAAGTTTCAGGCCGCAGGCGCCCGCGTCGAAGGCAAGACCGTCAGCGAGATCGTGAAAAGGGAACTGACCCCCAAGTAGCTTTACCGCGGATTCACGCGGATAACCGCGGATTCGACAAGAAACTAATGATTCAATGATTCAATCCCTCAATGATTCAATCCTTCTCTGTGTCTCTGTGGCGAATCTTCAATCCGCGTTCATCCGCGGTAAACCCTACCCCACCACCCGCACTCTCACCTTCGCCCCTTCCGGTAACTCGCCCTCCAGCTTCACCACGCCGTCGCGCACCACGCCCATCACTTCCTGCAGCTTGGGTTTGCCGGAACCTTCGTCCATGGCCTGGTTGGCCAGACGGTCGGCATCGCGGTTCTTTTCCCGGGCGACGTGCTCAATAGCAAACCACGCCAATCCCCGGCTCAATTCGCGCGCGCGTTCGTATAGTGGCCGCAGTTCCGGGCTCTTCACCTTGTACACGCCGCGCATTTGCCGGACCAGTAGTTCGGAATCGCTGCGGACTTCGAGGGCGCTGTGTCCCTCACGCTTGGCGTACTCCAGCACCCCGATCAGCCCCGCATATTCGGCGTAGTTGTTGGTGCGATGGCCGAGGTACTGGCTGAGTTCCGCGAGACGCCGTCGCTGCTCGTCTTCCAGCACCGCGCCATAGCCCGCCGGACCGGGATTTCCCCGCGCCCCGCCATCAATGTGGGCGACAACGTAGGACTTGGGACGGGTGGGCCGCTCAGAACCAAACAGCGGCCGGGAAGTTTCCATGCGCCCTGCCATCCGCCGAGTGTAACAAAGACAGCTCTACCACGGATTTACGCGGATCCAAAGAACCTTAACCACGAAGGTCACGAAGGACACGAAGGTTTCCACGGGCCGGGAAGACGCAGCGCCTGTCTCAGTAAATCTTTACCTTCGTGACTCTGCCTTGGTCAGTCTTTACCTTCGTGACCTTGGTGTCCTTCGTGGTTGGCTTTTTCTTGATCCGGGTCATCCGCGCCCACCCGCGGCAGGCCTATCTACCGTCGGCCAGCCGCGTTGCCAGCCGTTCCGGCAGTTTTGCCCCGGTGATGCGCCCCTGCGCTCCGGCGATGTTGTAAGGCACGCGCTGGAAGGTGACGCTATAGGTTTCGGTGTTGAACAGCAGGAAGCCGGCGCGCGGGTCGCCGTCGCGCGGCTGCCCCACCGACCCGGGATTGATCAGGTAGCGCGCGGTCTTGCGCAGCGGGATCTCGTAGCTTTCCATCTTGTCGCGGAAGCGATACATGGGACGCAGCGTCTCCACCGCTTCGTTCTCCAGCGAGAACGCCCCCTGGATGTGGGTGTGGCCGAAGAAGGTGAGCGTACGCTCGGCCCGCATCAGGGGCGCCCCCGCGTCGCGGATCACGATCACGTATTCGTCTTCGTCCAGCGGAGACCCGTGGACAAACTGCACGTCGTCCAGCCCTTCCATAAAAAGCGGCCCCTGCTTCAGGGTCGCCAGGAAGGTCAGATTCTCCGGTGTGAGCACCTGCTTGGTCCACAGCGCCGCCAGGCCGGCGATGGGGTTGAAGGAGTCAATACCCATCACCCCGGAGCAGGCCTTGTCGTGGTTGCC
>CAZXVY010000255.1:0-4447 GCA_964644115.1 uncultured Terriglobales bacterium | reverse complement strand
CGGGCCAGTGCCGCCGTCCTTCAGCGGCTACAGTAAGGACCACACCAAGCTGCTGGTGCGCTACATGTTCCAGCTCACGCCCGAGGAGCAGCGCCGCGTCTCCAGCCGGGCCGGAGGCGGGTCCGCGGGCGGCATGGCGCGACGCAACCCGGCCGGGCCGGGCGCCCGCCCCTCGGCCTCGCCGCCGCGGCGTTCCAGCGCAACTTCGGCAGCGGGGAGCGGCGGTTCAAGGTAGAATGGTGAGTTTCCACGCAGTCTAAAAACCCATAAGGAAAGGTGTGACGAAAATCATGAATCGGAATACAGGAATCCTTCTGCTGGCGCTGATGGTATCGCTGCTGGTTGTGGCCGGGTGCCAGAAGGAACAGGCGCCCACAGAAACCTTGTCGGGACCGGTGGCCACCACGTCCGCGCCGGCCAAGCCCATTGATCCAGCCACCGTGGCCAGCCTCAGCGGGACCATCAAGTTCACGGGCACGGCTCCGAAAGCGGGCAAGATTGACATGAGCCAGGACCCGAACTGTGCCGGAGGGCCGAGCTTTGCGGAAACCGTGGTGACCGAGGGCGGCAACCTGGCCAACGTTTTCGTATACGTGAAGGAAGGCTTCGCCGGCGCGGCGCCCGCGCCCGCGGAAGCGGTGACGCTCGACCAGAATGGCTGCAAGTACGTGCCTCACGTGATGGGTGTGGTGGCTGGGCAGACGGTGAAAATCCTCAACAGCGACAACACCACCCACAACGTCCATCCCACGCCCAAAATCAACCGCGACTGGAACGAATCGCAGGCGCCCAAGTCCGTGGCCCTGGAAAAGTCGTTCCCCCGCGAAGAGCTGCTGCTCACCGTGAAGTGCAATCAGCATCCCTGGATGAAAATGTACGTGAACGTGGTAAAGAACAGCTTCTTCGCGGTCAGCGCCAAGGACGGCAAGTTTGAAATCAAGGGCCTGCCGCCGGGGGATTACACCATCGCCGCCGTGCATGAGTCGCTGGGCACGCAGGAAACTAAGGTGACGCTGGCGGCCAAGGACGCGAAGACTGCCGACTTCAGCTTTGCGGCGAAATAAAGAAGCAGTAAGCAGTAAGCAGTAAGCAGTAAGCTGAAAGCATGAGGAGTCCCTGGCGTCGAAGTGACAGGGACTCCCTCTTCGACATGCCGACTCTGCCGACACCGTACAACCGGGCGCATCATGGCTTCGCCGTGTTCACGGCGGGTGTGACCTTTCTGCTGCTCATCGCCGGCGCGCTGGTGACCAGCAACGACGCCGGGCTGGCGGTGCCGGACTGGCCCACGTCGTTCGGGTCGCTCTACAAGATCCCGCCCCTGGTGGGAGGGGTGAAGTACGAGCACGGGCACCGCATGGTGGCCCAGTTGGTAGGGCTGCTCACCCTTGTGCTGGCCGTGTGGACTTGGCGCGCGGACCGGCGCGCATGGATGCGCGGGCTTGGGTTCGCGGCGCTGGGACTGGTAATCGTGCAGGGCATCCTGGGCGGGATCACGGTGCTCTACCTTCTGCCGCCCTGGGTCTCGACCGCGCACGCCACGCTGGGTCAAACGTTTTTCTGCACCGTCGTGCTCCTGGCACTGTTCACCAGCCGAAGCTGGCTGGAAGGCGGCCGGCTCGAGCTGCTCGATGCCCGGCGTCCCCGGCTGCTCACTCTGAGCCGTTGCACGGTGGCGGCGGTTTTGCTCCAGCTCGTCCTGGGCGCTGCGTTTCGCCACTCCGGTCTGAAGCTGATGCCCCACCTGCTGCTGGCAGCGGTGGTAACCGTCCTGGCGCTGTGGACGGTGACGCGCGTGCTCACCGATTACGCAACGGTGGCGGCGCTGCGGAGGCCGGCGGTGTTGCTCATGTCGCTGCTGGTAATGCAGCTCGGGCTCGGCTTCGCGGCCTACCTCACGCGCGTGGAGTGGGGCGCGGACGCGCCCCAGCCCATGCTCGGGATGGTGGTGAGCACGGTGGCGCACGTGGCCGTAGGCGCGCTGCTGCTGGCCACCAGCGTGGTGCTGGCGACGCAGGCGCAGCGGCGCCTCGCCAGGGTGGCGCAAGCGGTCGAAGTTCCTTCGCCGGCGGGCGAATCTCCACGGACGGTGGCCGCATGAGCACGGCGACGCAAACTCTTCCCGCCCTGCGCCACGGAGTGTGGGCGCGCGCCCGGGACTATGCCGAACTCATCAAGCTGCGCGTCACTTCTCTGGTGGTAATGACCGCGTGGTGCGGCTATTACCTGGGCGCCCTGAAAGCGGGCTCGTCTCCCTGGTCGTGGAGCATGGTGAACACGCTGCTGGGCGTCGGGCTGATTGCGGCGGGCACGGCGGCGCTCAACCAGGTGATGGAACGCGAAGCCGACGCGCAAATGCGGCGCACCGACCAGCGCCCCATCCCCGCGGGACGCATGAGCGCGGCCCACGCTACCACCCTCGGGCTGCTGGCCGCGATGGGCGGCGCGCTCGGACTGGCGTTCACCGCCAATCTCCTCACTGGATTTCTGGCGGTGCTCACCGCCGCCGTCTATCTGGGCGTTTACACGCCGCTCAAGAAGGTCTCGCCGGTGTGCACCTTCGTGGGCGCGTTCCCGGGAGCCATGCCCGGTGTGCTGGGATGGACTGCTGCCCGGGGCACGCTGGACTGGGAAGCCGGGGCGCTGTTCGCCATTGTGTTCCTGTGGCAGTTCCCGCATTTTCTGTCCATCGCCTGGCTGTACCGCGAGGACTACGAACGCGCCGGCATCCGCATGCTGCCGGTGGTGGACACCAGTGGCCGCACCACTTCCCTGGAAATCGTTGTCTACTCGCTGCTGCTGGTTCCGGTGAGCCTGGCGCCGACCGTGCTGGGAATGTCCGGCCGGATTTACCTGGCGGGCGCGCTGGCGCTCAGCCTCGCCTTCCTCTGGACTTCCCTGCGCCTGGCCACGGTGAAAGCGCCGCCCGCGGCCCCGCAATCCAAGCCGCGCGCGCGGCAGCTCCTGCAGGCTTCGGTTGTCTACCTTCCCTTGCTGTTCGCGCTGATGATGTTGAATGCCGGAAAGTGAGGCCAACGTGGCTGCGCCTCCGGACTTCGCTCCCTCTGCTTCTTCCGCCGGCAGCGCCCCGGCCGTGACCGTGCCCGTGGTTCGAGTCCAGAACCTTTCGCACCGCTACGGGCAGCGCATGGCGCTCGACGGCGTCACCTTCGATGTGGGTGCGGCGGAAATGTTCGGAGTACTGGGCCCCAACGGCAGCGGCAAGACCACGCTCTTCCGCATTCTCTCGACGCTCCTGCTGCCCGAATCCGGGCGGGCCTGGGTGATGGACCATGATGCGGCCGCGGATCCCCACGGCGTGCGGCGCTGCATCGGGGTGGTCTTCCAGGCACGCAGTCTTGACCTGAAGCTGAGCGCGGAAGAGAACCTGATGCACCAGGGGCACCTTTACGGCTTGAGTGGAGCGGCGCTGCGCCACCGAATTGCCGCCATGCTGGAGCGCGTGGGCCTGGCCGCCCGCGCCCGCGAGCGCGTGGAAAACCTCTCCGGAGGCCTGCAGCGGCGCGTGGAATTGGCCAAGGGCCTGCTCCACAAGCCGGCGGTGCTGCTGCTGGATGAGCCCTCCACCGGGCTCGATCCGGGCGCGCGCCGCGACCTGTGGCAGTACTTGAAGATGCTGCGCGACCAAGAGCGGGTGACCATCTGCGTCACCACTCATCTGCTGGAAGAAGCCGAGCGCTGCGACCGGCTGGTGATCCTGAGCGAAGGGCGCATCGTCGCCCTGGGCACGCCCGCCGAACTCAAGAGCGCCATCGGCGGCGACGTGGTGATGCTGGACGCGCGCGATCCGGCGTCGTTGGCGGCGCGTGTGGCCGCGCGCTTCGGGGTTACGCCGGCCATCCTGGACGGAAAGCTGCGCCTGGAGCAGGCCAATGGGCACCGCTTCGCCAGCGATGTCATTGAGGCCTTTCCCGGCGAAGTCCAGGCCATCTCGGTGAGCAAGCCTACGCTGGAAGACGTATTCATTGACCGTACGGGGCACCGGTTCTGGAGTGAGGAGAGCGAGAAGAATGGGCGTTAACCAACCATTCCGAGCGCAGGCGAGGAATCTCTATGGTGAGCAAAGTGCTCAGGGTAGGGATTCCTCGACGCGCCCTCGGTCTCTCCGCTCCCTCGGGCTTGCTCGGAATGACGGGTGTACGGAATGATGACCTCCGCGAACCCGGCCGTCTCCCCCGCAGCCCGCAGCGGCATGCTACTGCCCGTGGTTTCGCTGTGGTGGCGCGAAGTGGTGCACTTCTACCGGCAGAGGAGCCGCGTCGCCGGCGTCATCCTTTCCCCGCTGGTGTTCTGGCTGGTCATCGGCTCCGGCTTCGGGACATCCTTCCGCGCCGGGCAGGAGCACTACCTGGAATACTTTTTTCCCGGAGCGCTGATCATGATCGTGCTCTTCACCTCCATCTTCACCATGATGTCGGTGATTGAG
>CAZXVY010000254.1:0-4465 GCA_964644115.1 uncultured Terriglobales bacterium | reverse complement strand
CGGCATCTTCGCCATCAACGAGCTTCCCGATTTGGCGGGAAAGATTCAGGTGGGGCTCTTCAACATCATGCAGGAGGGCGACGTCCAGATTAAGGGCTATCCCATCCGCCTGCCGCTGGACGTGGCCCTGGTCTTCACCGCCAACCCGGAGGACTACACCGCGCGCGGCAAGATCGTGACGCCGCTCAAGGACCGCATCGGTTCCGAGGTGCGCACGCATTATCCCGCCACCCTCGACGAGGGCCTGGCCATCACCGCGCAGGAAGCTTGGACGGCGCGCGATGGAAATTCGCTGCTGGTGCCCCGATTCGTGCGCGAGGTGGTGGAGCGCATCGCCTTCGCGGCGCGCGAGGACAAGCGCATTGACAAGCGCTCGGGCGTAAGCCAGCGGCTGGCCATCAGCGCCCTGGAGAACGTGGTCTCCAACGCCGAGCGCCGCGCGCTGCGCAACCGCGAGACCGCCGTCGTTCCCCGCCTGGGCGACGTTTACTCCGCCCTGCCCGCCATCACCGGCAAGCTGGAACTGGAGTACGAAGGCGAATTGCGCGGGGCCGAGACCGTCGGGCGCGAGATCATTCGCCTGGCCGTGGCCCGCACCTTCGACGCCTACTACGAAGGCGCCAACCTGCAGCAGATCGTGCAGTGGTTCGATCTGGGCGGCAGCATCGGTCTCGACCCCGACGCTTCCACCGCCGACCTCTTCGACGGCCTGCGCCAGATCCAGGGCCTCATGGAAAAGCTCCAGGCCCTCGAGGTGAAACCCAAGGACAGCCCGGAGCTGGTGGTTTCAGCGGCCGAATTCGTGCTCGAAGGCCTCTACGCCCACAAGCGCATCGGGCGCAATGAAGAACGCGTCTTCGTGGCCGGGGAAAAACCGGTGCGCCGCGTGGACATTACTTCCCCCGAGCGCGGCGGCGACGAGCCCCCGGTGCGCGGGCGCCGGCCGTATAACTGACGGCGCTTTCCAGTAAGTAAGGAGGCAGAGATGACGACACAGCGCACAAAGATCTTCGGAGCCTTTCTGATGTCGGCCCTGGCGGCGTCGCTGGTGGCATCGCAACAGTCCGAGCCGCCGGCCACGCCGGTTATTCGCGTCACCAGCCGCCTGGTTATGGTGGACGTGATCGCCCTGGACAAGAGCGGAAAACCGGTCACCGACCTGAAGCCGGAAGAGTTTGTGGTGGAGGAGAGCGGCAAGAAGCAGAAGATCGCAGTCTTCGGCCTGCAGAACCCGCCGGCCGCGTCCGCAGCTGTTCCCCCGCTTCCGGCCAACGTCTACAGCAACCGGCCGGAGGCCAAGATCTCCCCCGGCCCGGTCACGATTCTGCTGATTGACGGCCTCAACTCGCCCTTCCAGAACCAGGCCTTCGCCCGCCAAAAACTGATTGAGTATGTCAAGACGCAGCACCAACCCGGACAGCGCATGGCGGTGCTGGCGCTGGGCAACGGATTGTTCAAGCTGCAGGGATTTACCTCCGACCCGGCGCTGCTGCGCGCTGCGCTGGAGAACTGGCGGCCTGGAAGCACTCGCGAAACGGCCGCGGTTCCTGGCGAACAACGCGTCACTGGGGCGCCCCCGGAAGCCGTGCGCGAGACCGCGCGCACCCAGACGGAGCAGCGGGTGACCTCGGCAGTACCAGAGAGCTTCGGCAACCGAGGTCGCGGAACCGAGCAAGGACGGGTTGAGGCGCTGCTCACCGCCATTGGCCATTTCCAGCAGGAGGAGGCCGCGCTCGCCCTCGATGTCCGCATCCGCGCCACCATGGAGTCGCTGCGCGCCATCGGACGCATGGTCAGCGGCATGCCCGGCCGCAAGAATCTGGTCTGGGTGTCGGCCAGTTTCCCCATCACCCTGACGCCCGAGGACGCTTCGGTCACTTACACACCTACGCGCGCCAACGATCCGACCGCCCCGCCTCCCATCGCGGAAGAGACCTCGCAGTTCGCCTACGCTCAGCAGGTTCGCCAGCAGGAAGTGGAAAACATCCGGCGCACCGCGGCGCTGCTGGCCGATGCGCAAGTGGCCATCTATCCGGTGGATGCTCGAGGGCTGGTGGGGGCCGGTACCATCGCCGATGCCAGCCGCAGCGGCCTGAACCCCGCCGGCCTACTGAGGATGGGGCACGAGTACGGTACGCAGGTCTCCGCGGCGGGAGCGGCCATCACCAGCGTGCAGGGCGCGATGCACGACCTCGCCCAGCAGACCGGCGGCCAGCCCTACTTCAGTCGCAACGACATTGACGTCGCCGTGGCCGCCGCCACCAACGACGGCGGCACCTACTACGACATCGGCTACTATCCCGACAAGAAGAAGTTTGACGGCGGTTTTCGCAAGATCAAGATCTCGGTCACGCGCCCCAACGTGGAACTGCGTTACCGGCGCGGCTACTACGCCGTGGATCCCACCAAGGGCGACCCCAAACAGCGCGACGCTGAAATGAACACCATGCTGCTGCGCGACTCCGGCGACGCCACCCTGGTCACCTTCGACGTGCAAGTTTCGCCGCCGGTGCAGAACAAGGTCACGGTCCACTTCCTGGTTCCGGCTCGATCCTTCAGCACCGAAGAGAAGCCGGAAGGCCGCCGCGTGAACCTGGACTTTTTCCTCGCCGCCGTCCGCGACGGCAAGGTGGTCGTCAACACCGGGCTGACGGTGGACCAACCCCTCAACCCCGACCAGTTCGCTCGGGTGCAGCAGCAGGGACTCATGGTCCCCATGGAAGCCGCCGTTCCCGCAGGCGAGTTCGAACTGCGCCTGGCGGTCCGCGACAATCGCACCGGCTACTTCGGCACGCTGAATGTCCCATTGACCGTCAAAACCCCTTAGGGGTTCTTGGTTCCTGGTTTTTGGTTTTTGGTTCCTGGCAGGGAGACGTAGCAAGCTACGTCTCTACGGAACAATTGGAGATTTACTTTAGAGAAGTTGCTTGCAACGTCTCCACCAACGCGTTGCCAGGGGCCCGTTAGCCAACGACTAACGACTGACGACTAACGACTGCTTTCATGAAATTTGTTCGCTACTCCAAGTACGTCGCCGACCTGGCCGGCGAGATGAGCCTGGAGGACCTGCTGAGCGCGCTCTCCGACTACCTGCTGGAGAGCGGCTTCAACAACCAGCACCTGGGCATGTGGGAAATGCGCGGCCAGCAGACGCTGGACGAACTGCGCCGCGCCCTCGAAGACGCCCTCGCCGCCGGCGACCTGTTCGATCAGGAAATGCAGCGCCGCCTGGAGGAACTGCGCGACCAGGGCGGGTTCGACCAGTTCCTCGACCGCCTGGTGGAGCGCATGGAGCAGGAAGGCTACGTCACCATCGAGCAGCCCCGCGACCGCAGCTCGGAATCATCCCTCGGCGGGCACACCGACAACCTCCAGGGGCGGGCGCGCTTCGAGATCACCGACAAGGGCCTGGACTTCCTGGGCTTCAAGACGCTGCGCGATTTGCTGTCATCGCTGGGCCGCTCCAGCTTTGGGCGCCACGACACCCGCGACCTCTCCACCGGCATCGAGGCCAGTGCCGCGCCCAAAGCCTATGAGTTCGGCGATGCCCTCAACCTCGACATCACCGCCACGCTCTCCAGCGTCATCCAGCGCCAGGGCCTGCCGGGCCCCGGCGAACCGCTCGACCTCGAGTACTCCGACCTGCGCGTCCACCAGTGCGAGTATCAGTCGTCGTGCGCCACCGTGCTCCTGCTCGACTGCTCGCACTCTATGATCCTGTACGGCGAAGACCGCTTCACTCCGGCGAAGAAGGTCGCCATGGCGCTGGCGCAGCTCATTCGCAGCCAGTACCCGGGCGATTCGCTGTCGCTGGTGCTGTTTCACGACTCCGCCGAAGAAGTTCCGCTCTCGCAACTGGCGCGCGTGAAGGTGGGTCCGTACTACACCAACACCCGTGAAGGACTCCGCCTGGCGGAGCGCATCCTCGACCGCCAGAAGAAGGACATGAAGCAGATCGTCATGATCACCGACGGCAAGCCCTCGGCGCTCACCCTCGAAGACGGACGCATCTACAAGAACGCCTTCGGGCTCGATCCCCTGGTGGTGAGCCAGACGCTGGAGGAGGTGTCGCGCTGCAAGCGCGCCGGCGTGCTCATCAATACTTTCATGCTGGCGTCGGATTACGGCCTGGTGCAGTTCGTCCAGAAGGTGACGGAGATGTGCCGCGGCCGGGCGTATTTCACCACTCCCTACACCCTCGGCCAGTATCTGCTGATGGACTACATGTCGAGGAAGACCCGCACCATCCACTAGCGTAGAGACGCTGCTTGCAACGTCTCCTGGCCGTTAACCGGGGAGGCGTAGCCAACGCCTCTACAGGTGCTTCTTGAATTCACCGTAGAGACGTTGCTTTGCAACGTCTCCTCCTCCGGGGCAGCTATCGCGTCCCTGTGCCTCTGTGTCTCTGTGGCGAAAGGCTAGAAGGAAAACCCGGCCGCCGGCGGTGCCGGCGGAGCAGCCTGCT
>CAZXVY010000253.1:838-4490 GCA_964644115.1 uncultured Terriglobales bacterium | reverse complement strand
ATCGGCGCCCGGAAATCGAGCCCCTGGGCGGCACACAGCGCCTCGATCGCCAGGACCGTCTGGGCGCGGTCGACCACCTCCCGCAAATGGAGTGCCCCGGTGGCGCCCATGCTGACGTGGTCCTCCTGGTTGGCGCTGGTCGGGATGCTGTCGATCGATGACGGGTGCGCCAGCGTCTGCAGCTCATTGACGAGCGCGGCGGCGGTGTACTGCACCATCATCAGGCCGCTCTGCAGGCCGGGCGCCTCGGACAGGAATGCCGGCAGGCCGGAGAGGTGCGCGTCGACCAGGCGCGCGGTCCTTCGCTCCGAGATCGACGCGAGCTCAGTGACGGCCATCTTGGCGTAGTCGATCGCCAGCGCCAGCGGCTGCCCGTGGAAGTTGCCGCCCGACATGACCCGACCATCCGGGAAGACGAGCGGGTTGTCGGTTGCAGCATTCATCTCGACGTCCAAGACTCGTGTCAGCTGGTCGAGGGCGTCGCGCACCGCGCCGTGCACCTGCGGCATGCAGCGCAGCGAGTAGGCGTCCTGCACGCGCGCGCAGTCGCGATGCGATTCGCGGATCTGGCTGCCCGCCAGCATGCGCCGCAAATTTTCCGCCGAGCGCAACTGCCCGGCATGCGGACGCGCCTGATGAATGCGTTCGTCGAAGGCCACGTCGGTGCCGCGCAGCGCGTCCAGCGAGAGCGCGCCCACCACGTCGGCGGTATCCGCCAGCGTCTCGGCTTCGAGCAGCGCCAGCACCCCCACCGCCAGCATGGCCTGGGTGCCATTGATGAGCGAAATCGCTTCCTTGGCTTCGAGCGTGAGCGGCTGGATGCCGGCGCGGCTCAGCGCTTCGCCGCCGGAAACGCGCGTTGCGTTGCGCAACTCATGTCCCGCCGCCGGATTCTCCCGGAAGTGCGCTTCGCCTTCGCCGATCAGCACCAGCGCCAGGTGAGCCAGCGGCGCCAGGTCGCCGCTCGCACCCACCGAGCCGCGCGACGGCACCACCGGATGCACGCCCCGGTTGAGCATCTCGCATAGCGTGTCCATAACCACCGGCCGCACGCCGGAAAATCCTTTGGCCAGGGAGTTGGCGCGCAGCAGCATCATGGCCCGAGTCTCCGGCTCCGAAAGCGGCTCGCCGACGCCCGCCGCGTGCGAGCGCAGCAGGTTGACCTGCAAGGAGGCGATCTGCTCCGGCGCAATGCGCACATCGCTCAGCTTGCCCACGCCGGTGTTGATGGCGTAAGCCGCGCGCTCGCCTGCGAGTAATTCCTCCACCACCGCGCGCGAGCGCGTACAGCGCTCCCGCGCATCCGGATCGAGCAGCACCGCCCGCCGCTCAAACACCACTTCCCGCAGCTCGCCGGGGGCCAGATCGTTGCCGTTGATGTGCAGGGCCTTCATCGCACAATGCAAAATGCAAAATGAAAAATGTGAAAAGAAATTGACAAGGTTCTGATTGGTGAGACTGTCGCAGTGTTCCTGACGATGTTAGTTGTCATTTTGCATTTGTAATTTTTCATTTTGCATTTCTAGAGACTGCCGCCTGAAACGCCGCCCGATATTTCTCCGGCAGCGGCCGCTTGGCAAAGTTGCGATCTACTACGATGTGCGTGGTCTCGCCCTCGGCCAGCAGCTCGCCATCCGCCGCGCGCTCCACTTTGTACCCGAAGTGCAGCAGCGAGTCGCGCAGGTTGCGCAGTTCAGTGCGCACGACAATTTGCTCGTCATAACGTGCCGGGGCCTTGTAGCGGCAGCGCACGTCCACCACGGCGATGTGGCAGTCCTCCTGCTGCTCCATTTCCTTGTAGCTGAACCCCATCTGGCGCAGCAGCTCCACCCGCCCCACTTCAAACCAGATGAGGAAGTTGGAGTGATACACCACTCCCATCTGGTCGGTTTCGGCATAGCGTACGCGGATTGTGGTCTCACTGACCATGTGGTCATGTCGTCATCTGATCATGTTGTCATCTGAATCATGTCTTTCAGGTCACCACATGACGCGATGACCACATGATCACATCTACCTTCCCTTCCACTTCGGTTTCCTCTTCTCCAAAAACGCCGCTACTCCTTCGCGGAAGTCGTCGGTGGCGCGGATGCGCGCGTTTTCCTCCTGCCCAAGCTTCATTTCGCGGTCGAGTTGCTCGCGCGCGTATTCCGAGAGCAGCGCCTTGGTGAGCCGGAGCGACGTAGGACTGTTCTCCATGAGCGCCGCTGCCAGTTCGCGCGCCCGGGGCATGAGCTTTTCCGGCTCCAGCACTTCGTTCACCAGGCCCATGCGATACGCCTCCTGGGCGCCGAAGATGCGGCCGGTGAGCAGCAGGTCGCGCGCATGCTTCTCTCCCACCTGGCGCTTGAGCAGCGACGACACGATCGCCGGGATGAACCCGATGCGCACTTCCGTATAGCCAAATTTGGCTTCGGTGGAGGCCAGGGTGAAGTCGCAGGCGGTGGCGATGCCCGTGCCTCCGGCGATGGCCGGACCGTTCACCGCGGCGATAGCCGGCTGGGGAAAATCGTAGATGCTGCGGAACAGCCGCGCCATGTTCTCCGAGTCCTTCAGATTCTCCTCGAAGGACCGTCCGGCCGCGCTCAGCGTCTTCAGGCTTTCCAGGTCCATCCCGGAGCAGAAGGCCTTGCCTGCTCCGGTAAGGATGACCACCTGCGCCGCCGACTCACGCGCCGCCGCGAGTGCCGCCATCAAGTCGTCAATCAGCTCGAAGCTGATGGCGTTGCGCTTCTCCGGACGGTTCAGCGTGATGGTGGCCACGCCGTCTGCTTCCGCGAGTTGTACCGTCTTCCACTCCATATTCAAACCACATTCTCGTAGAGACGCCCGTCAGGGCGTCTTCGCCTTCTCGCATCTTCAATCGATCCTATGCCACCTGCGCTCCGTACCTCCGCCTGATATCTGCGGACATCTTCATCGCTTCCTCCAGCGGCCGCGCAATCGGCCGCGCGACGCCGCGCTGCTCCAGCGCCTCCAGCACTTTCTCGGTGGCGATGTTCCCCACCAGCTCGTCCTGGGCAAACGGACATCCGCCCAGGCCTCCCAGGGCGCAGTCGAAGCGCCGGCATCCGGCATCGTACGCGGCCAGCACTTTCTCCATCGCGTCCTGCGGACGGCTGTGCAGATGAACGCCTATCTCCAGCTTGCGAAACTCACTCAGCGCCGCGCCCACCAGGCGGCTGATCTCCGCAGCGCTGGCCAGGCCCACGGTGTCGGCCAGCGAAATCTCGCCGATTCCCAGGTCGCTCAAATTGCGCACCGCCTCCACCACTTCTTCGGGGTTCCACAAATCTCCATACGGATTGCCAAAGGCCATGGAAATGTACGCCACCACCTTCAAGCCCGCCTCATCGGCGCGCAACTTTATCTTCTCCAGCACCTCGAACGCCTCCTCCAAGGACTGGTTCTGGTTCTTCTCCAGGAAGGTCGGCGAAACAGAATACGGGAAACCCAGGGTCGGCACCGCCTCGGTGGCGATAGCGCGCTCCGCGCCTTTCTGGTTCACCACGATGCCGATAATCTCCACGTCGTCCGGCGGGTCGAGCTGTTTCAGCACTTCTTCCGAGTCCGCCATCTGCGGCACCGCCTTGGGGGAGACGAACGACACAGCGTCCGCATGCTTGAACCCAGCGGCCACGAGCGCCCGCAG
>CAZXVY010000253.1:0-828 GCA_964644115.1 uncultured Terriglobales bacterium | reverse complement strand
TACGGACTCAGCCATCAAGCCGTCGCCTCATTGACGATTGTCGGATTTCGCCATTGTTGATTGTGCGAGATTCAAGAGCTTTGTTCTTCAAATCGTCAATTCGACAATTCGACAAATCGTCAATCAGGTTTGCAGCACTCCCGTCTTAAACTCCTTCACCTCGGGATTCAGCGCCGCCGCCTCCAGCGCCAGGATGATGGCTTCGCGCGTCTCCAGCGGGTCGAGGATGCGGTCAATCCACAAGCGCGCGGCGCCGTAGCGCGGATCGGTCTGCTGGTCGTAGGTGGCCTTCACCGACTCGAACAGCTCGCGCCTTTCCTGGTCGCTCAGTTTCTTTCCGCTGCGCTCGAGCTGTTTCACCTTGATGTCCACCAGCGTGCCCGCGGCCTGGTCGCCGCCCATCACGGCGTAGCGCGCGGTGGGCCAGGCAAACACGAAGCGCGGATCGTACGCCTTGCCGCACATGGCATAGTGTCCGGCGCCGAACGATCCGCCCACGATGATGGTGATTTTGGGCACCACCGAGTTCGCCACCGCGTTCACCATCTTCGCTCCCGCGCGGATAATGCCGCTCCACTCGGCGTCGCGCCCCACCATGAATCCGTTCACGTCGTGCAGAAACACCAGGGGGATGATGTTCTGGTTGCAATCCATGATGAAGCGCGCCGCTTTTTCCGCCGACTCGGTGTACACCACGCCTCCGAACTCGATGCGCTTGTTGCCCGCGTGGTCAATCTGGGTGACGTGCGTCTTCTGGTTGGCCACGATGCCCACCGCGAACCCGCCGATGCGCGCGTAGCCGCAGAGCACGGTCTCGCCGTACTCCGG
>CAZXVY010000252.1:0-4505 GCA_964644115.1 uncultured Terriglobales bacterium | reverse complement strand
CGCCAACCGCGTCCCCCGGAAGTCGTGCCAGCGTCCGCGCAGCGCGCCCATGGACTCGTTGACCTCGAGCAGCGTCTTCGCCGCCACCGCGCCCAGGCACACGATCGCGCGCGGCGCAATGGCCTCAATCTGCCGCAGCAGAAACGGCGAGCAGGTAGCGCATTCCTCGCGCTCCGGGGTACGGTTGCCCGGCGGCCGGCACTTGACCACGTTGGCGATGTAGACCTGGGCCCGCCGCAGTCCCATGCCGTCTTCGATCATCTTCGTCAGCAGCTGCCCCGCTCGTCCCACAAAGGGCTCGCCCTGCTGGTCTTCATCGGCGCCCGGGCCTTCGCCGATAAACATCAGCTCCGCCCGCGGGTTGCCCACGCCAAACACGATCTGCTTGCGGCCCTTGTGCAGTACGCAGCGCGTACACTCGCCCAGGTCTTCGCGGATCACGCGCAACGCTTCCGCCGGATCGGCCGCCCGCATCATGGGAGCAGCGACCGGCGCGCCCACCTCCATCAGCGCAATCTGTACCCCCGCCGCCGCCCCCGACGCCGCCGCTCGCGCCTCCGGCGCCGCCACGACCGGCGCAGGTCCAGCGTCTTCCCCAGCTCCCGCAGCCGTGCCCCGGCGATAAAAATCGTAGATTCCCATCTCGCGGTAGTAGTCCACGTGCGCGCGCAAGGCGCGGCGTTGCTCAGGGGTGAGGGTCTTTTTTGCGCCGGGGGAGTCGGACGCGCGGGCCATGCCTAGCGTCCGCGGGTGGCGGATATGGTCGCAGGTTGCTCGCCGGCCGCGGCCGGCTGTTTCAGGCGGACCACCGCATCCAGCACGCGGTGCGCCACTTCCCACTTCGAAGTTTCCGGCACTTCGATGGTTTCCCCGGCGGTAAGGATCGTCACCGCATTGCGCTCGGAGTCAAAGCCGGTGCCCGGCCGCGACACGTCGTTCACCACGATGGCGTCCGCCGACTTCGAGTTCAGCTTGCGCCGCGCGTTCTCCAGCACGTCTTCGGTTTCAGCGGCAAAGCCCACCAGGATCTGCGAGGTGCGCCGCTTCCCCAATTCGGCCAGGATGTCCGCCGTGGGCTCCAGTTCGAGCGTCATCGCGCCCCGCCGCTTGATTTTTTCCGGGGCCGCGGCCCGGGGACGGTAATCCGCCACCGCCGCGCATTTGATCACGATGGTCGCTTCCGCAAAGCGCGCCAGCACGGCCTCGCGCATCTGCCCGGCAGTTTCGACGGCCATCACTTCCGCCGCGCCCGGCGGCGTCAGCGCCGTCGGCCCGGTCACCAGGATCACGCGCGCGCCCCGCCGCAGCGCCGCTTCCGCCAGCGCGTAGCCCATGCGCCCGCTGGAACGGTTGCTGAGATAGCGCACCGGATCGATCGCTTCCCGCGTCGGCCCGGCGGTGACCAGCACGGTTTCCCCGGCCAGGTCCTGCGCTGCACCCAGCGCCTCCAGCACCGCGGCTACGATCACTTCGTTCGCCGCGAGGCGCCCGGGGCCCATCATGCGGCACGCCAGGTAGCCGGAGTCGGGATCCACCACGCGCACCCCGCGCTGCTTCAGCGTTTCGAGGTTGGCCTGCGTGGCCGGATGCTCCCACATGTTCACGTTCATCGCCGGCGCCACCACCACCGGCGCGGTCGTAGCCAGAAACAGGGTCGAAAGGAAATCGTCCGCCTGGCCGTGGGCGAATTTTGCCAGCGTGTCAGCGGTTGCGGGCGCCACCACCAGCGCGTCAATGGACTGCGCTACTCCAATGTGCTCCACCGCCGATTCCAGGTTGGGCGGCTCGGCGCCCGAGCCGAACATCTCGGTGATCACTTTTTCTCCGGAGAGCGCGGCAAACGTCAGCGGCCGGACAAACTCCTGCGCCCCCCGCGTCATGATCACCTGCACCTTCAGGCCGCGGTCCTGTAGCTGGCGGACCAGCTCCGCCGCCTTGTAGGCAGCGATCCCGCCGCACACGCCCAGCGCAACCTTCATGACGCGATTGTAGCAGCAGCGCAGCCCGGCCCGCGTAGCCCGGCCGCCCTCGGCCCGGGCCGCTATTCAGCTTGCTGGTGTGGAAGCGGGCCACTCGCCCGCGCTATTCGTGTGGAAGCGGGCGACTCTCGCGCACACTTCGCCCTCGATCGTTTCCAATGGGAAGGCGCCGCCGGACGGCGGCTCAGGCTTTGCCCAGCGGCGGAGCCAGTAACTCGCCCGCCACTTTGGCCGCGGACTTGGGAGTCGCGGGCACGGTGTAGCTGACCTTGCCGGCCTGGACTTCCTCCTGGGCGATCTTGGAGGGTTTGCGGGACTGCGTGTCCACCAGCGGCTTGGCGCCGCCCTGGATTTGCCGCGCGCGCCGCGCCGCCACCAGCACGTACCGATAGTTGCTGTCGAATCCTTCCATGATGGCCTCTACTCTTCCTTCCTCTAGCGACCGCGCGGCGCCGCACTCGGGGCGAACGTGGCCAGCACTTGCTGTAGCTGTTCCCGGCAGTTCGCCTGCAGGCACGGTTCCGCAGTCGCCATCATTGTACGCTCCCGCGCGCTTGGCGTCTTGCCGGAGTGCTTCGCGCGTTCCGAGAGCACAATCGCCTTCAGCGTATCAATGGACTGCTCCAGGCGATCGTTGATCAGAATATAGTCGTAGCTCGGATAATTCTCAATTTCGCGGCCGGCGGTGGTCAGCCGCCGCCGGATCACTTCTTCCGACCGCATCTTCTCCGCTTCGCTTCTCCGCCGCAACCTCTGTTCCAGTTCCGTGCGCGACGGCGGCAAGATGAAAATGCTCACCGCCTGCGGATGCTTCTGCTTCATCTGCCGCGCTCCCTGCACGTCAATGTCGAGCAGCAGGTCGTGGCCGCGCTCTTCCGCCTCCCGCAGGAAGCGGCGCGCCGTGCCGTAATAGTTTCCGAAAACGTCGGCATGCTCCAGAAACTCGTCCGCCTTGAGCATGCGCTCGAACTCCTCGCGCGACACGAAATAGTACTCGCGCCCGTCCAGTTCGCTGCCCCGCGGCTTGCGCGTGGTGTAGGAGATGGAGAACTCCAGCCCGGGCACGCTCTTGCGCAACTCGCTCACCAGCGTGGACTTCCCCGAACCCGAGGGCGCCGAGATGATGTAAAGGATCGCGCTCATTCCACGTTCTGCGCCTGCTCGCGCAGCTTCTCGATTTCCGATTTCATGGACAGCCCCAGTTCGCTGATGCGCAGGCCCCCGCCCGCCACCCCCGTGGTTTTCGACAGCAGCGTGTTTGCCTCGCGGTTCATTTCCTGCAGCAGAAAGTCCAGCTTCTTGCCGGATTCCCCTTCTTCGTCCAGCAGCGCCAGGAACTGGCCAACGTGGGCTTCCAGGCGCACGATTTCTTCCCGGATGTCGCTGCGCTCGGCCACCATCGCCGCCTCCTGCAGAATGCGCTCGCGGTCGGCGTGAGCGCCGATCAGCTCCTGCAGGCGCGCTTCCAGTTTTTCCAGGCAGGCGCGCGACACCGCTTCCCGCAGCCCGTCCATCTCGGCATTGGCCGCGCGCAGGCGCCCGGCGCGCTCCCGCAACTCGCGCTCGATGCTGCGTCCTTCCTCGCGCCGCATCTCCTTCAGTTTCGCGATGGCCTGCTCCAGCCCCGCGAGCACGGCGCTTTCCAAGCCGTCGCTCGAGGCCTTCACCGGCGCCAGTGCGCCCGGCATTTTCAGGATGGCGCTCAGGTCAGGCTCCGCCGTCAGCCCGAACTCCTTCGCCGCGCTGCGATGCGCGGCCACGTAGCCGCCTACCAGTTCGTGGTTCACGGTGAAGGCGCCGGCGCCCATGCGGTCGAGCGTGAGCGTCATTTCCACGTGCCCGCGCGCCATCTTTTCTTTCAGCGCGCGCCGCAGCGGAATCTCCAGCGCGTCGAGTTCAGCGGGCAGCCGCAGGTGCAGGTCGAGGAAGCGATGGTTCACCGACTTGAGCGTCAGCGTGAACCCGGTGCGCTCGTCCGCCTGCCCTTGCACTTGCGCAAACGCCGTCATGGAGTGGAGGGGCATGAAATTGTTCTGACTACGGCTCTGCGCTGATTCGCGGCGCCTCCGCGTCGGCGAACTGCAGCTCGTACAGCCGCCGATACGTACCGTCGCGCGCCATCAATTCCTCGTGCGAGCCGATGTCGCTAATGGTTCCGTTCTCCAGCACCACGATCCGGTCGGCGCGCCGCACCGTGGACAAACGGTGCGCAATCACCAGCACCGTGCGTCCGGCCATCAGGTTCTGCAACGCCGATTGCACCAGAGATTCCGACTCCGTGTCCAGCGCCGACGTGGCTTCATCCAGGATCAGGATGGGCGCATCCTTCAGCAGCGCGCGCGCGATGGCGAGCCTCTGGCGCTCGCCGCCACTCAGCCGCAGCCCGCGCTCTCCGATCATGGTGTCGTAACCCTCGGGCATGGCCGCGATGAAGTCATGGGCGCAGGCCGCGCGCGCCGACGCCGTCACTCGTTCCAGCGAAACCTGCGGCTGCCCGTAGGCAATGTTGTTGCGCACCGTGTCGTT
>CAZXVY010000251.1:0-4507 GCA_964644115.1 uncultured Terriglobales bacterium | reverse complement strand
CGTTGCATCAGGAAGAACGCGCCCGCAGCCAGGGCCACTCCCAGGCCTCCCAGGATGTACCAGCGGTAGGCCGCGAGCGGGTCGGGCGACTCCGACGGCGGGCCCAGGCCTCCGCCCGGGCGATTTTCCGCTTGCGCGCCTGCCGCTGCTTCCGGCTCGAACGCGCCCGTGCCGCTCACCCGAAACGCCGGCTCGTTCCCTGGCTGGACGGTGGTGGAGACGTGCACGGTGGAGCCGTCGTCCTCCGTCATTGCCTGGAACGGAGCACTGGAGGTGAACTGCATGGTTCGCGGCAGCATAACCACGAGATGCTCGACCGGATACTTGAGTCGCGGCTGAAATGCGGCTTCTCCGGAGTAGGGAAGCCGATAGGTGATCTGGAATCGGGTCTCGCCGGGCCGGATGGGAAACTTGAAGAAGTAGTGTCCCGGCTGGTCCTGCGGCACGGGAGATGCATTCACCGGCAGGCCGCCCGGGCCGGCCACCATCGCCGCCTGAACGTCGGCGGCCGCGGGCAGGACCACTTCCAGCGTGCGCTCGGTCATCCAGGTGCGCGGTGGCTGCGATTCGTTGCGCAGCCCGTACACTTCCACCACCTCGAGCCCGCTGGCCACGGTCGCCATGCGCAGGATGTTCACCACCGTCTTCACCCCATCCACCTTCTCGGCGACGTCGAAGACCTCGACTTCCACCGAGGTTGCTCCCGGCGGCGCGGGACGGTGGTAGTTCACGTTCTGATGATTTACCCGCACCAGGTGCTGCGCGGCGGCGTCGGCTCCCTCGAACGAGAAGCGGCCCGCGGCATCGCTGGTGGTGCGCGCAGCTTCATCCATGCCTTGCGAGAGCTTGAGCAGTACCACTTCGTCTCCCGCAGCGGGCTTGCCGGTGGTGGCGTTGCGCACCGTGCCGGTGAGGGTCTGGGCGGACGCCGAGAGAGAGAAGATGAGAACAAGGACGACGGATTGGATTGACGATTGAATCATTGAGTCATTGAAGAATCATGGCGTTCGTTCGAGGGTTTCAATTTCGGCCAGGATGCGGGCGGCCTCGTCTTCCAGCCCCGCGCGCATGGACTGGTAGTCGCACTCGGGAAACTTGCCGGCCTTGAATTCAAAATTCAGGTCCCGCAGGTTTTCGTACACCACTTCCTTGCGCTCCCGCAGATAGGTGACGCGGGTCTTGGGCGCGGCTGCGGGCTCCGTGTCGGTCCCAGAGAAAATATAGAACAGCAGTCCCACGGTGAGCAGCGCACAGGCGGCGGCGATCATAGCTCCGTCTCCTGGCGCGCTTTCTGGCGCAGGGCCTGGAGTTGCGGCGATGGAGCTCCGGGCGCCGCGGCAACCGCCTCCGGGCGCAGGCTCCAGCGGCGTAGCACGGCCACGGCCAGCAGCAGTCCTGCAAGCAGCATCGCAAAAGGAGTGATCCAGGCCATCAGATTAAAGCCCTTGGCTTCCGGCGCCGCGCGTACCGTTTCCCCGTAGCGCTGCACGAAGGCCTGCATCACCAGGTCGTCGGAGTCGCCGCGGGTCAGGGCCACGCGCAGCTCGCGCATCATCTTGTCGGAGACCTGGCAGCCCACGTGGTTACACTCCAGCAGGATCTGGCGGCATCCGCAGCCGCAGATCATGTTGTGGCCGAGCTGGTCGAAGCGCGCGGCTTCGTCGCCGGCACCGAGCAGAAACGTCGCCAGGAGGAAGACGCCACAGGCTTGGGCCGCGCGTTGCACCATTCCGAGCGAGAACGAGGAAACCGAGTCCGCCGTGGGCGGACGAGGGGAACCGAGGTCGAGTCGAGGAATCCCTGCACCCGGCGAAACGTTTTTGGCAGGGATTCCTCGACTCGCGCTCCTTCTCCCGCAAGACGGGATCAGTCGCGCTCGCTCGGAATGAAAAATCGGACCCATTCAGTCGCCCACCTCCACCGGCTCAGTCTCTTTTCGCGCGGAGGCTTGCGCCACTCGTTTCGCTTCGCTCCCGCCACCGGAGGGAGGCGCTGCCGGCGCCGGCGGCAGGTTGGGCACCAGCGCCACCAGCGTTCCAAAGACCACAATGGCCACCCCGATCCACACCCACATCACCAGCGGATTCAGGTGGGCCTTGATGATGGGACGGTCGGTCTCCGGATTTTTCCCCGCATACACCAGATACAGGTCTTCCTGGGGCGTCGAGCGGATGGCCACCATGGTCGAAGCCTGCTGGCTGGATTTGTAGAATCGCCGCTCGGGGAACATGGTGGTAACCAGTTTCCCGCCCTTGAACACATCCAGCACGGCGGATTCGTTGCCGTAGTTGGGATTGTCGTCCTGGGTGTAGGAGCGGCAGACCAGTGTGTACGCGCCGATTGTCATCTGGTCACCAAAGCCGAGTTCCTGCTCCACGTCACGGTTGAACGCCGATCCCGCCAGCCCCACTGCGATCACCACCACGCCGAAATGGACAATGTAGCCGCCGTATCGGCGGGTGTTGCGGCGGGTGAGCTGCACCATGGCGGCGGCCAGACTCATTCCAGTGTGCGATCGGATTACGCGCCCGCCTCGGATGAATTCGGACAAGACCGTGGCCGTGACCAGCACGGCCAGCGAGATGCCCATCAGCGAATAGAAGACGGAAGCGTCCTGCCAGGGGCGCATACCGAAGGCCATCAGCAGGGCGGCGGTCCCAAGCGCCGCCAGCACGGGCCAGGTGAAGTTGCGCTTCAGGCTTTCCAGCGACGTCTTGCGCCAGGCCAGCAGCGGCCCCACCGCGGTCAGCAGCAGCAGCAGGAGCCAGATGGGAATGTTCACGCGGTTGAAAAACGGCGGGCCCACCGTGACCTTGGTGCCCTGCACCCATTCCGAGATTACCGGGAACAGCGTTCCCCAGAGCACGGAAAAGCAGGCCGCCAGCAGCAGCAGGTTGTTGAACAGGAAACTGGACTCGCGCGACACCAGCGACTCCAGCCGGTTCTCGCTTCGCAGGTGATCGCGGTTCCTCAGGAAGACGGTAGTGCAAACCGCGAGCGTGATCGCCATGAAGACCACGAACCAGGTCCCAATCGCCGACTGCGCGAAGGCGTGCACCGAGCTCACGATTCCGCTGCGCGTCAGAAACGTCCCCAGGATGGAGAGCAGGAAGGTGGTGAAGATGAGCCACACGTTCCACACCTTCAGCATGCCGCGCTTTTCCTGCATCATCACCGAATGGAGGAAGGCGGTACCCGTGAGCCAGGGCAGGAAGGACGCGTTCTCCACGGGGTCCCAGGCCCAGTAGCCGCCCCACCCCAGCACCTCGTAGGCCCACCAGCCTCCGAGCACGATCGCCACCGTCTGGAAGATCCAGGGCAGCATGAGCCACGTGCGAAGCGGGCGGAGGAAGTCGTGGCCGAGCTGCCCGAGGAGCAGCGCCGCGGAGGCGAGACCAAAGGGAATGGTCATCCCCACGTAGCCCAGATAGAGGAAGGGCGGGTGGATGGCCATCAGGACGTGGTTCTGCAGCAGCGGGTTGGGGCCGGGGCCGTCCGCCGGCGGGTTGGGCACGGTCTGGAACGGCTGCGCGGGCCCGGCCAGCAGGAAAGCGAAGAAGACGCCGCAGGCGAGCCAGACCGCGATCGCGTAAGGCATGTACTCAGGGTGCCGGTCACGATTGAAGTAAGTCGCCCCCGCCACGTAGGCGCCGAGCACGAGGCCCCAGAAGAGGATCGATCCCTCCAGCGACGACCACAGGCTGACGATGGAGACCCAGGTCGGCACCGCGCGCGAGCCGACCTGGGCGACGTAGCTCACACTGAAGTCGTGAACGAGGAGGGCGTAGACCATGAGGAGGTTGGCCGCGGCCATCAAGGCGGAGAACAGGTAGGCGGCCCGGCGGGTGAGCGACGCGCCCAGGGGCGAAGGACGGCGCCCGGTGGCGAACCCCGCCATGGCCCCCACGGTGGCGACGAGCAGGGAGAGCAGGATCAACGAGCGGCCGAGGGTCGCGATCACGGCTTGGCCTTTGCTCCGTCGTCTCCGAGGCCCTGGGTGGTGCGCATGAGAGCCTTCATGTCCGCCTTGCTGGGATCCCCGGGCGCGCGGTACTCGTTGTCGTGGGACACCATGAGCCGATGGCTCTGGAAATAGCCGGCCTTGGTCATGGTCCCTTCGACCACCACCCCGATCCCCTCCCGGAACATCTGGGGAGGAACGCCCTGTGACTTCACGTGGACCGAGTGCTTCCCGTCCACCACGTCGAACTCCAGGCTCGAGACCCCGGCGCCATAGCGGATCGTGTCCTTGCCCACCATGCCCCCCAGGCGTATGGTCGCGCCGATGGCCTTGTTGCCGGCCGCGCGCAGGTCGGTCGGGCCCCAGTAGTAGACCAGGTTCTGCCCGATCCCCCCGAAGGTCAGGATGAGGAACGCCACCCCGGCCACGGCCAAGGCGCCGATCGCGAACCACTTCGTGCGGCCGGCCGAGGGGACGGGCACGCTCACCTCGCTCACTGGTGCACCCTCGCCGTAGAAGTCGGGATCGAGCGATCCTGACAGAGAC
>CAZXVY010000250.1:0-4516 GCA_964644115.1 uncultured Terriglobales bacterium | reverse complement strand
GCTGGCGGTGGTGCTGCTGGCCGCCTTCATGAACTTCCGGCAGTCGCAGGTGCCGGTGCGAGCCGGCCGCGCGCAGCGCCAGACCATTGTCAACATGGTGTCCACCAACGGCAAAGTGGAGCCGGTGGAGAACTTCGAGGCGCACGCGCCCCTGGCCACCACCGTCCGCCGGGTGCTGGTCAAGGCCGGAGACCGGGTGAAGCCCGGACAACTCCTGCTGGAGCTGGATGCTTCCAGCGCTCGCGCCGAGGCCGCCCGCGCTCTAGCGCAGGTGCGCAGCGCGCAGGCGCAGAGCACGGCGGTGGAGAAGGGCGGGACACGAGAAGAGGTCCTTACCAACGAAACCCTTCTAGTCAAGGCGCGAACCGAGCTGGAATCCGCGCAGCGCAACCTGGAGGCCATGCGCAAGCTGCGCGAGCGCCAGGCAGCGTCCGTGGGTGAGCTGCAGGAAGCCGAGAACCGATTCCGCCGCGCCCAGGCGGAGGTGGAATTGCTCGAGAAGAAGCTGGAGCAGCGCTTCTCGCGGCCGGAAGTGACCCGCACCCAGGCCCAGCTTGCCGAGGCGCAGGCGGCCCTGGCCGCGGCGCAGTCGCTGTTACGGGATTCCATCGTGCGCGCGCCGCGCGAGGGTGTGGTCTATTCCCTGCCCGTGCGTCCGGGCGCCTACGTGAACCCCGGCGACCTGCTGGTGCAGGTGGCCGACCTGTCGCGGGTGCAGGTGCGCGCCTTCGTGGACGAACCCGACATCGGGCGACTGGCGGCTTCGCAGCAGGTCGAACTCACCTGGGACGCGCTGCCCGGCCGCATCTGGACGGGGACGGTGACCGGTGTCCCCACCACCGTGGTCCTGCGCGGTACGCGCAATGTGGGCGAAATGATCTGCCAGGTGGACAACACCGACCTGAAGCTGCTGCCCAACGTGAACGTCAGCGTCACCGTGGTCACGGCGCGCCATGAGAACGCCATCACCGTGCCCCGTGAATCCGTCCAGCAGGAGGACGGCAAGCGCTACGTCTACGAAATCACGGGCGGCGAGCTGAAACGGCGGGAAGTGGAAACCTCCATCTCGAATTTGACGCGCATCGAAGTGTCCCGGGGGCTGAGCGAGAACGCGCAGGTGGCCCTGGGCGCCACCACCGCCCGCAGCCTGCGGGACGGGCTGCCGGTCCGGATCGTCGAGCAGTGAGACGTGGTTCCAGTTGCGTCCTCATTTTTCTGGCCGTACTGGCGCTCCCGGCCACCGCGGCCGCCGAGTCCGCCCGCGATCTGCTGTGCGCGGGCCGCATGGACGACGCCATCACGGTGCTCCAAGGGCGCATCCAAGCCTCCCCGCAGGACGCCGAAGCGCACCACTTGCTCTCGCGGGCCTGGCTGCTGGTGGAGAAATGGGACCGCGCGGTGGAAGCGGCTGAACGCGCGGTAGCGCTGCAAACCAAGAGCAGCGAGTATCACCACTGGCTGGGCCGCGCGTACGGCAACAAGGCGGAGCACTGCAATCCCTTCTGCGCAGCCGGGCTGGCGGGCAAGGTCCGCGCCGAGTTCGAGCGCGCCGTGGAACTGGATGCCGCCAACGTGCAGGCGCGCACCGACCTGGCCGAGTATTACATGGAGGCGCCGGGAATCATGGGCGGCAGCAAAGAAAAGGCGCGCATGCAGGCGGAACAGATTGCGCAGCGCGATCCTGCGGCCGCGGCCTGGGTGAGGGCCCGCCTGGCGGAAAAGGAAGAGCAGTTCGACATCGCGGAGAAAGAATTTCGCGCGGCCCTGCAGGCCAGCAGTAGCCCGGCGGGCGCGTGGCTGGACCTGGCCGGCTTCTACCGCCGCCGCGGGCGCTGGACTGACCTGGAAGCCGCGGTCAGCCGGGCCGTCGCTTTGCCTAAACCATCGGGAGGAACTCTGTTCGAGGCGGCCTCCATCCTGTTTCGCGCCGGGCGCAACTTCACCGGCGCCGTAGACATGCTGCGCCAATACTTAAACGGCGAAAAGAAAGTGTGCGATGCGCCCGCCTTCCGCGCCCATTATCTGCTGGGCTCGATCCTGGAGAAGCAGGGCGACAAGCAGGCCGCGGCCGCCGCTTACCAGGCCTCGCTCGCCCTGGCCCGCGACTTTGACGACCCGCGCAAGGCGTTGAAACGGGTGGCGAAGTAACGGCATTTAGCACTTAGCAGTTGGCATTTGGTTCTTGGCGGGAACGTGGTCTAGTGTTCGGTTAGCGTCCGGGGCCAAATGCCAGTTGCCAACTGCCAAGGGCCTCTTTCCACTCCGCCTTCCAGGTCTCGCCCCAGCGTGTAGAATCGGCCCGATGTTCGTCCAGAAGCAGAGCCACAGCTGACGACTGCCCGGCTCCGAGGAGGCGCGATCTGATCGGCCGTACGCTATCCCACTACCGCATCACCGCAGCGATTGGCGCCGGCGGCATGGGGGAGGTGTATCGCGCGACGGACACGAAGCTCAGCCGCGAGGTCGCGCTGAAGGTACTGCCGGCGGGCATGGCGAGCGATCCCGAGCGCCTCGCGCGGTTCCAGCGCGAAGCTCGTGCGGTCGCCGCGTTGAATCATCCGCACATCGTCACCATCCACTCGGTGGAGGAAGCCGACGGTGTCCACTTCCTCACCATGGAACTGGTCGAGGGGAAGTCGCTCGACCGCCTGATCCCCGCCGGCGGCCTCCCCGTCGAGCGAATCGTCGAGATTGCCGGTGCGCTGGCCGAGGCGCTGGCGGCGGCGCATGAGAAGGGGATCGTGCATCGCGACTTGAAGCCCGCCAATGTCATGATCACGAACGACGGTCGCGTCAAGGTGCTGGACTTCGGCCTCGCAAAGGAGCTGCGCGTTGCCGACCCGACCGAGGTCACGGTGACCTCGGCGAACCAAACGGAAGCAGGCGTGGTGATGGGGACGCCGGCCTACATGTCGCCCGAACAGATCTCGGGCCGGGCGCTCGACCACCGCACGGACATCTTCTCGCTCGGCGTCATGCTCCACGAAATGGCGACCGGACGCCGGCCGTTCCAGGGGACTTCTTCGACGGAGCTGGCCTCATCGATTCTGCGAGACACCCCACCGCCCGTCACTGATGTGCGGGCGAATCTGCCCGGCGATCTGGCGCGAATCATCCGGCGCTGCCTGGAGAAGGATCCGCGCCACCGCGTGCAGACGGCGCGCGATGTGGGCAACGAGTTTCGCGACCTGGCGCGACAGGCGTCCCGGGCGGTGGCGGTTCCGGCCTCGCGTCCCGTGGCGAAGCCCGATTCGGGCGCGTCTCGCGCCGAGGAGGGCTTCTGGGTCGCCGTGCTGCCGTTCAAGTACAGCGGCGCCAGCGCCGAGCTCACGGCCCTGGCCGAGGGACTGACGGAGGACATCGTGACCGGCCTGTCGCGCTTCTCCTACCTCAGGGTGATCGCGCGCAGTTCGACCTCCCGATACGCCAACGAAGCGGTGGATGTGCGGGCCGCCGGCAAGGAACTCGGCGCACGCTATGTAATGGAAGGCAGCCTTCGCCAGGCGGGAGCCAAGCTGCGCATCGCGGTGCAGCTCGTGGACGCGAGTTCGGGCGCCCATTTGTGGGCGGAGACCTACGATCGCTCGTTCCAACCGGAGGCGGTTTTCGAGCTGCAGGACGACGTAGTCCCCCGGATCGTTTCCACTGTCGCCGACGCGTATGGCGTGCTGCTGCACACCATGAGCGAGACGCTCCGCCATCGGGCCCCGGAAGAGCTCAGCCCATACGAAGCACTGCTGCGCGCCTCCGGCTACTTCGAGCGCACCGCCTACTTCGAGCGCACCGCCGCTGAAGAGCATGCCACGGCGAGGGCCGGCCTGGAATTGGCCGTTCAGAAGGCGCCGGGCTATGCCGATGGCTGGGCCATGCTGTCGATCCTGTACGCGGATGAGTACAGCAAGGGGTTTAACGCCCAGCCCGATCCCCTCGGGCGCGCACTCCAGGCCGCCCGACGTGCGTTCACGGCCGCTCCCTCTAATCACCTCGCCCATCACGCCCACGCCCTGGCTCTCTTCTTCCGGCGGGAGTTCCAAGCCTTCCGCAACGCCGCGGAGCGGGCCATCGCGCTCAACCCCATGGACGGAGGCACCACCGCCCTATTGGGTATCTTGATGGCCTATGCGGGTGACTGGGAGCACGGCTGCGCTCTGGCGGAGCGGGCCAGGCAGCTTAATCCTCATCATCCCGGATGGTACTGGTTTGTTGCCTTCTACAACGCGTACCGCAAAAACGACTACCGCGGCGCGCTGAGCGTCGCACTCAAAATCAACCTGCCGGCCTTCTTCTATACACACGCCGTGATCGCGGCGGCCTACGGGCAGCTCGGGGAAGGTGACGCGGCGGGCAAAGCCGTGCGGGAGCTGCTCGCGCTGAGGCCGGACTACGCCGTGATTGCGCGCGAGGAGTTCGGGAAGTGGCACGAACCGGAACTCGTCGCGCACCTGATCGAAGGTCTCCGCAAGGCAGGCCTGGAGATCGCGCCCGAGAAGGCAACAGCAGCGAAGGGAACAGCAGT
>CAZXVY010000249.1:3826-4522 GCA_964644115.1 uncultured Terriglobales bacterium | reverse complement strand
GCCTGAACCTGGTGAAGAACGAGCTGCGCGCCATGCAGCATCCCATCGCCCGCCGCGCAGAAGAAATCCTGATGATGTAGTCTTACCGCGGATTTGCGAGGATCAACGCGGATAAATCCAATGTGCGATGTCTGATGGGCGATGTGCGATGTTTCCATCCTGTTTCCGTACTACTACATCGCAAATCGCACTTCACACATCACACATCGCGAAGATCCGCGTTCATCCGCGTGAATCCGCGGTAAGCGTCTTGCGGTAGAAGCTCAGCACGGCGTCTCCTTGCCGCAGCGTGCGGTAGCGCAGCAGCGGGCCGAACGCGTCCCCCGGGTCGAAGTGTTTGTCGTGCTCGGCGATCACCGCGCTCTTCTCCGCGATGAGCTCAGACCGGGAAAGAAAGTCCAGCACCTCGCCGTAGGCCTTTTCCTCGCGGTAGGGAGGAGCGAGAGAGCAGAAGTCGAAGCGCGCGCCTTGCGCGTCCAACTTGCGCAGCGCAGCCATAACGTCGCGCTCCAGCAGCTCGCAGCCACTTTCCGCGCCCAGCTCCCGCAGGTTGGCGCGGATCACCGCCGCTGCTTTCTTCGAATACTCGACAAGGCACACCCGGCGCGCCCCCCGGCTGAGCGCCTCCAGGCCTACCGCGCCCGTACCCGCATAGAGGTCGAGCCACAGCGCGCCCTCAACCGCGCCGGCCAGCAC
>CAZXVY010000249.1:0-3816 GCA_964644115.1 uncultured Terriglobales bacterium | reverse complement strand
GTCGAACAGCGTCTCGCGCAGGCGGTCGGACATGGGACGCGTCTGGTGCCCGGGTAGCGACCGCAGGCGGCGGCTGCGATATGTCCCTGCAATCACCCGCATGAGGGCCTTCCGCCACCGCGGGCCAGCGCTCAGGACAGCAGGAACCCTGGAACCTGGCGCGCGGCAGCGTCGTCTAAAGTGTATACAATGAAAGCTGGCAGCGTTCCCGGATGCGGGAGTGCCGCCGGTTGTAAGCCATGCGAAGTTGGTCCATCCCTGTCGGACGCTTGCTGGGCGCGGAAATCCGCATTCATCTCTCTTTTCTTTTTCTCCTCTTGTTCGTCCTCATGACCGAGGCCGTGCCCGGCGACAAGGGTTCGCCGCGCCTCGATCAGCTCGAGTTGCTGGCCCTGGGCCGTGGTTTGGCGCTGGTGTTGCTGGTGCTGGGATCGGTGCTGGCCCGCGAGCTCGCTCAGATCGCCGCCAGCTCGCGCTTCGGACTGCCGGTACGCACCGTGCTGTTGCTGCCCATCGGCGGGGTGCGCTTCACCGAGGAAGCCGGCCTTCCCGGCAAGACTCCGGGCAGCGGGCGCGAAATTCCTGTGGCCCTCACCGGAGCCGTGGTCAGCCTGCTCATCGCCTTCGTGGCGGCCTTGGCGGTGCTCCTTTTGGCCCCGCAGATTTCTCTTTGGACGCCGCCCCCACTGCACTCTTCCGGCTTGCTGCGCAGCCTGGTGTGGATCAACCTCTATCTCGCCGCCTTCAACCTGCTGCCCGCCTACCCGCTGGACGGCGGCCAGTTGCTGCGCACCCTGCTCTGCCGCCGCATGGACTACGTCCGCGCCACCCGCGTCGCCGTCCTGGTGGGACAGGTGTTTGCCATGTTCTTCATCCTGCTGGGCGGCGTGTGGAACTACTGGCTCACCATGGCCGGCCTGTTCCTGTTCTTCGCCGGGCAGATCGAGGAACGCTCGCTGCTCTTCCAATCGGTGCTGGAAACCGTGCGCATGGAAGACGTGATGCTCACCGACTTCTCCACTCTTTCGCCCGCGGACACGCTCGAGGATGCGCTCTCCAAGGCCGTCCACTCGCTGCAGGACGATTTCCCCGTGGTCCGCGACAACGACATGGTGGGCGTCGTCACCCGGCAGAAGATCGTGGATGCCCTGCGCGACGACGGCAACGGCTATGTGCAATCCATCATGAACCGCGCCTTCGAGGTGGCCCAGCGCCACGAGTCCCTGGCTTCCGCCTTCCGCAAGCTCACCTCTCGCGGCCTTACCCTCATCCCGGTGGTGGACCAGGAGCGTCTGGTAGGCATCGTCACCCTGCAGAACCTCATGCACTCCATGAGCCTGCTGGCCGAAAGCCGCACCCTGCGGAAAGATTGAATCATTGAATCAGTGAATCAGTGAATCATTTGCCGCAGGGAGGCGAATTCAAATGATTCAATGATTCAATCGCTCAATGATTCAATCTTCATTCACAGCCGGATCGCCTTGGCCACCGTCACCGCGTCGATCTGGCGGAGTTCTTCCAGGACCAGCGGCGGGACGGCGCCGTCCACGTGGACCACGGCGATAGCCTCCACCGGGGCCTTGCCACTCTCGCGGCGGCCCAGTGAAAAATTGGCGATGTTGATGCGGTGCTGCCCCAGGATGGTGCCCACCCGCCCGATCACCCCGGGCACGTCCCGGTTGCGCAGATAGACCAGGCTGCCTTCCAGCGGCGCTTCGATGTCAATGTCGTCCACCGCCAGCAGCCGCGGACGGTCGCCGTGCAGCACCGCCCCTTTGCCCAGACGCTCGGCGCTGCCGGTCTTGAGCAGCAGCGAGAGCACGCTGGCCGCGCCTCCCCCCGGCGTCTTGCTCTTCTTGATTTCGTGCACCACAATGCCGCGCTCGGCCGCCAGGGCCGCCGCGTTCACCAGGTTGGCCTTCTCCGCCAGCATCTGGTTCAGGATGCCCTTGATGGCCCCGTTGCGCACCAGGTCGGTTTGCATCTCCGCGATGCGCCCGCTATAGCGGATCGAGACTTCTTCCAGGTTTCCCTCCGTCACCTGCGCCAGAAACGCCCCTAAGCGCTCGCCCAGCACGATGTAGGGCTGCATCTCCACGTACTCCTCGTGCGACACCGAGGGCACGTTGACCGCGTTCTGGATCACGCCCCGCTTCAGGTACTCGCGCACCTGCAGCGCGATCTGGTAGCCCACCGCTTCCTGTGCTTCGCGGGTGGATCCGGCGATGTGCGGCGTCGCTACCACGTTGTCGAGACCGAGCAGCGGCGAATCTGTCGGAGGTTCTTGCGCGAAGACGTCCAGCGCCGCCCCCGCCACCTGGCCGGAGCCCAGCGCCGCGGCCAGCGCGGCTTCGTCCACCAACTCGCCGCGCGCGCAGTTCACCACGCGCACGCCTTTTTTCATCCGCCCCAGCGATTCCGCGTTGATCATGCCCGCGGTCTGCGGAGTGAGCCCCACGTGCAGGGTAAGGTAGTCGGCGGCGGCGTAGATTTCGTCCACTGAAACCAGCTTGATCTCCAGCTCGCGGGCGATGCTGGTGGAGACATAAGGATCGTGTGCCACCACCGTCATGCTGAAGGCGCGGGCGCGCCGCGCCACCTCCACGCCCACCCGTCCCAGCCCTACGATGCCCAGGGTCTTGCCGCGCAGCTCGGTGCCTTGCAGGGATTTCTTTTCCCACTTGCCGCCGCGGGTAAGCTGGTCGGCCCGCGAAAGCTGGCGGGCCAGCGCCAGCATCAGCGCCAGCGTGTGCTCGGCCACGGCCACGGCGTTGGCCCCGGGCGTATTCATCACCGCGATGCCCTTTTTGGTTGCGGCTTCCAGGTCAATGTTGTCCACGCCCACGCCCGCCCGCCCAATCACGCGCAGCTTGCCGGCGTGTTCCAGCAGGGCCGCGTCCACGGTCACCGCCGAGCGCACGATGAGTGCGTCCGCGTCCGCAAGCTGCCGCGGCAGGTCGCCGTGGATCTGCTCGGGCGTCACCAGCTTCCAGCGCGACTCGGCGCGCAGCAGGTCCAGTGCGGAGGGCGCGATTTTCTCGGCGATGACGATTTTCATGCGGACACCATTGCAGAGGACGACTCTCAGTTGCCCGAGCCCGCGGTCCCCACGCTGGCGGCGGTGGGTTCCCGTGCGCCGCAAACTGCGAGCTGAGTTGAGCGGGGCTAACGTGAGCTGCGAATCTTGGCTGTCGGCGCCGCGGCTCGGCGCACCGACTTCTTCGTCCGGCGGGTTCCGTTGGCTCCAGCCGCTTTCCGAGACAGCAGGTGAGCAGGAGAGCTCAAGTCTACGCGTCCAAAGTACTTCCCCCGTACGCCTTGGCTGAAGTCGTATTCTGGCATCATTTCCCGGTCAGCTCTTTTCTTCACCTTCTTCATACTGGTTCCTTTCGCGACGCGTAGCTCGGCGCGCGCTGATAATTCGAATCCTACCACTGATTTCATAATGGACTACGACGATCAATCTAGGATGGGCTGAATCGCCCACGGTGATGAACCGCTCCTCTTCATGCTCGGCGGTATCCAGAATGGTCATTGCCAGGGGATCCGCAAACACTGTGCGCGCCTCATCAAAGGAAACGCGGTGCTTTTGCAGGTTGATTCTGGCCTTGGCGGGGCTCCACTCGAATTCCATTGGCAACGGGAACGGCTAAGGGACTTGGGCCGAGATCGCACTCGTGCTCATTACCCGCGCATACACCTGCTGCGCGGCGCGCAGGCCGGTGCCGAACTCGAGGTGCTTGGGGCCGGTGAGCCGCGCCATCACCTGCTCCAGCGCTCCCAGGATGGCGATGGTGTCCAGGTAGTCGTAGTAGC
>CAZXVY010000248.1:0-4522 GCA_964644115.1 uncultured Terriglobales bacterium | reverse complement strand
TATGCGGCCGCTGCAATACGCAGTTGTGGCCTACGTCCGGAACCCGGTGGGGCGCTTTGTGGAGGCGCTGCGCCGGGAGGTCTATCCCGAACACGGACACCTGCCCGCCCACATCACGCTGCTCCCGCCCCGCTGCCTGAACGGCACGGAAGAAACCGCGCTCGAAACCCTGGGACAAATCTGCGCCACAGTCGAGCCCTTCGAAGTCAGCATGAGCGAGGTGGAGAGCTTTATTCCGGTCACGCCCACGGTCTTCATCCGCGTGGAAGAAACCGTGAAAATGCGCGAACTGCACGACCTTCTGAACGCCGGCATCTTCCGCTGCGAGGAGCAGTGGCAGTACCGTCCCCACCTCACCATCGTGAAGCTGGCCACGGACCAACTGGCGCAGGCAGCGATCGAAATCTCCCGCCAGCGCTGGGAAGGCTATAGCGGCCCGCGCGCCATTACCGTGGACGAACTCACATTTGTTCGCGAAGGCCCCGACAACCGCTGGATTGACCTGGCGCCGATACCGCTGGGGCGAAGCCTGGCCTCCCAGGCCAGGGAATAGCTGCCCTGTGTCAAGCTAACCCTTTCCGGATCAACCACTTAACTCCCATCAAGAAGTGACCAAAGTACATGCCCTCATTCGCTATTGCAAACTGAACTTCCAGGAAGCTAAACCTTATGCTACGCACCTGTGTAGTCACAGGACACAGTTGCGAGGGGCCACCTCCCTCGGCTCTTCAAGGCATGCGGCGGGAGGGGCGCAGAGAAACGAGGCAACATGCATCTCGGGGTTCATGGTACGGGGTATCTGGGGACGGTGGTATCGGCCTGTCTGGCCGACTTCGGCCTTCCGGTGACCTGCTTTGACCAGGACGAGCAACGCACGCTGCGCCTGGCGGAAGGCAGCATCAGCTACCACGAAAAGAACCTGACGGACATGGTGCGTCGCAACCTACGCGCCGGGCGGCTCACCTACTCCACCGATCTGGCGTCGTTCTCGCGGCGCTCCAATGTGGTCTTCCTGGCGGAAGACACGCACCGCTACATCGAGGAAGTGGCGCTGCAGATCGCCGCCGGGGCAAACCCCGGCTCCATCCTGGTGGTGGTGACACCGGTGCCGGTGGGCACGGCCATGCGCATCCAGGCGCGCATCCGGGCGGCGGGCATCCAGATGGCGGTGGTGTCGCATCCGCTTTTCCTCACCGACGGCTGCGCGGTGGAGGACTTCAACTGGCCGGACCGCATCCTGCTGGGCACCGCTTCCTCCGACGCCGTACTGGCGATGAAGGAGATCTACCGGCCGCTGCTCATGCGCGGGGTGCCGGTGATCGTCACCAGCCAGCAGACGGCGGAGCTGGTGCGCGAGGCTTCGACCGCGTTCGTGGCCACCAAGATTGCGTTCATCAACGAGCTGGCCACGTTGTGCGAGCGGGTGGAGGCAGACGGCGTGGATCTGGCCATGGCCCTCGGCCTCGACAAGCGCATCGCTCCCCGCTGTCTGCAGCCGGGCGCGGGCTTCGGCGGCTCCTTCGTGGAACAGGAGATGGAGGCGCTGCAGCAGTTGGCGTTCGGCAACGGGGTGTCGTTGAAGGTGTTGAGCGCCGCCCGCGAAGTGAATCAAGGACTGTCGGACCGCATCGCCGACAAGATCGGGCTGCTGCTGGAATCGGTTCCCGGAAAGTCGGTGTCCATTCTCGGCCTGTCCTTCAAGCCCAATACCAACTCGGTGGCGTCTTCGTCTTCCATCCAGTTGGCCCGGCGGATGCTGCAAGCGGGCGCGCAGGTGCGTGCCTACGACCCGGTGGCCATCCCCGAGGCCAAGGTGGAGCTGAACGGAAAGGTGCACTACTGCGAATCCGCCTACCAGGCGGCGGAGAACGGCGACGTACTGGTTGTGGGCACGGCCTGGCCGGAGTTTCGCAACCTGGATTTTGAGCGCATCAAGCGCAACCTCAAGCGCGCCCTGGTGGTGGACACCAAGAACCTGCTGGACGGCGTCTACCTGCGAGCGCTGGGCTTTGAATACGTCGGCGTGGGCAGGGGCTGAAGCAGGCGAGAGCCCTGCCTACGGACAAACGCGGACGCGCGCGGAGAGTTTCCGCCCGTCCGCGTTCTTAATCCCGTCGCTAGTCGTTGGTCGTTAGTCGTTGGGAAGCGGCACTTGGCTGTTGGCACTTGGCATTTGGCGCCTCGCCATCTGCATGATGGCCGCATCCCAACGAGCTTGAAGAGACCAGCGTTGGCCAAGTGCCAATTGCCAAGTGCCAATTGCTTATCGCTCATTGCCTATTGCTTATTGCTGAGTTACTCGCTGCCGACTGCCGACCGGCGACTCACGACTTGTCGCTGCTATAATCATTCAGACAACGGTGGGCGTAGCTCAATTGGTAGAGCACCGGACTGTGGCTCCGGACGTTGTGGGTTCAAGCCCCATCGCCCACCCCAGGTTCCGACGGGCCGCCGTGGCCGGCGCTGCCCGGCAACCGGCGGTAACTGTAGGTAACCCTCCGGCGATCCCACCAAGCAGCCACGCAAGTTACCATCCTCACTTTTTCCTCTACCTCCGTCATGCAAAGTGGACAGCGATTCCGCAATGCCGGCGTTGACGCGGACGGCTTTGCGGTAGTCGCTCTGGTCACAGCCGATCGCGAAGACAGCCAGCAGCAGGCAGCTTGCAGCCAGGGGCGTTTTGAAGAGGCGGGAAGGGCTACTTGCGGCGCGGTTTGGGCTTCGGCGGGGGCTGCTGGGCGGCGGGGCTGGGCTCACACCCCAGCATGATGAGGCGATTGTGGAGAGCGGTATCCAGCTGAAACCCCTAGAGCTCGACCTCGCGAGCATAGCCGCCGGGCGGCTCGTCGCGAGGCGAGAATCCGATCTGCGCGACTTCCCTCTTACCCGAACCTAGAGCGGTCATCGGGGACCTCCGTACTTGCCGGCACGCTGCGTCAGGTAGGCGGCGACGTCTTCCACCATTGTAGAGGGGGCCCGTTCCAGGATCAGGTCGAGTGCAGCATGGAGCTGCTCGGCAACCTCGAGCTTCACGCCGGACTTCCGGATGTGCCGAGGCGTTGAGGCTAGAGCGGTTCCATGACCTCCGCCGATGGCGACCTTTTTTAGCGCGGCCTTTTCCAGCACTCGCTCAAGTACATCACGACTGGCGCCAGCGAGGTCCCAAAAATAAAAGAGGTCCTCGATATCGTCCTTCTCGGCAGCCATTGCCCCCAGGGAAATCCAAGCCTCCGCCGGAGGCGGGTGTTTCCCACTCTCCCAGCGTGAGATAGCCATCTGTGAGACACCGAGCTTCTCCCCCAAGGCGGCGCCGCTCAACTCCAGGCGTTTCCTGAGGGCCAGGATTCGCTCGGCCCACTCGGGCTTGCCCAAGCCAATCCCCCGGTAAAGTTTTCCCTTTACACTGTATAACGATACCGACTAAACTACAGCGTTACACAGGTCAACAAGGGTGACCTCCAAAGTACCACGGCAGCACCAAGTAAGGCTGCGGTTGTATCGCGGCGCCTTCAGCCGTGTGGCCCGGAGCACTCCAGTTTTCCGCCTCCTTTGCCGATGAGGTCTGTGTAAGGCCGATAGCCCGGCACAGAGTCCCCGGGCCAGATGCTTACGGAGGAGCTTGCTTTCAATGGAAACCAGCCCCAAGTTTGTGCAGGTCCGCGAAGAACTCAGGGAGCGGGCGCGCCAGAATCCGGAGAATCCGCACCCTCGCTTTGAGCTGGGACTGCTGGAATTGCAGCGCTCCCGCAAGCCTAACGAGGCCTTGTGGTACTTCGGACAAGCCCGGCATTTGGATCCGCAGTGGCCGCTGCCCTGGTTGTTTTCCGGCGTGGCGCATGTGCGCTTGCGGCAGCATCAGCAGGCCATCGAATGCCTTACGCGTGCCGCGGACCTGGGCAACGAAGGCGCGCTGCTGGCGGAATCGCTGGGCGATGCCCACTTCGGCCTGGGAGACATGGCTTCGGCGCTGCGCCTGTATTTCCGGGCCGCGCGCCTGTCCCCAGGCCGGCTTTCCATCGAAAGCAAGCTGGGCCTGGTGGAAGTGCGATGCGGCAGAACATCTTCCGGACTAGCCCGCATGAGATGTGCACTGGAAAAGCAACCGGAAGATGCCGAGTTCCATGATCGCCTGATCTCCGCCTGGATGTTCCTGGGCCGGCTGGACCGGGCAGCCCAGGCCGCCGAGCGCAAGCTGGAAGCGGTGGAGCCGCTGGCGGAACACTACGTGTGCGCGGCGCGCATTCGCATGCAGTTGCGAGACTGGCGGCGAGCCGCCGCCGTCCTCGAACTGGGACTGGCGCGCTTTCCCCAGGACCTGCACTTGCGCGCCGCCCGCCGCCCTCAAACGATAGTAACGCTCAGCAATGACGCTCAGTCATGACGCTGCGGCGTTAGCTTGCCTGCCGCGAGGAAGGGGATGGGCGGCGGCATGAGGCGCGGGACGCGCGTTCCGCGGGTGCGGCCGCGGGTGCTGCTGCCGCCGCAAACGGATGCAGTCACCCAGGCGGGCCAGGGCGGCGGA
>CAZXVY010000247.1:0-4563 GCA_964644115.1 uncultured Terriglobales bacterium | reverse complement strand
TCGCCCCCGAGAAGGCAGAGGAAACACTTTCAGGACCCGGCCGGGAAGGCCAGTCTCCCGTGGAAACGGGGGAAGAGACTTACTGTGGAAAGGGCTGAAGCAGCGTATGGCCGATCCGCGAGAAGTGATGAACATCCGGCAGGCGTCGCAGTACCTGGGCGTGAGTCCGGACACGCTGTACAAATACGTCTACGAGGAAAAGATCCCTGCCTTCAAGCTGGGCAACCGCTGGAAATTCAAGAAAACGATCCTGGATTCCTGGATGGAGAAAAAGAGCGTGGCCAGTGAGAGCCGGGTGCGGCGCAAGCCCAGGGCGCGGGCGGGGGACTGAGGAACGATCATGTTTGGACTAGGCGGATCGAAGACCATCGTGGGGCTGGACATCGGATCCAGTTCCATCAAGGTGGTGGAGCTGAAGCGGGCGCGAGGGGAGATCACCGCGACGCACGTGGGCATTGAGCCGCTGCCGCCGGACTTGGTGGTGGACTCGATGATCGTAGACGGCCCCAGCGTGTCGGCGGCCATCATGAAACTGTTCACCGAACAGCAGATCAAGGCCAAGAGCGTGGCCACGTCGGTGAGCGGGCACTCGGTGATCGTGAAGCGCATCGCGGTGCCTACGCAGAGCGATGCCGAACTGGCGGAGAGCATCCAGAGCGAGGCTTCGCAGCACATCCCTTTCGACATCAACGACGTGCACGTGGACTACCAGATTCTGTCGGAAGAGGGGGCGGGCGGGGCCACCATGGACGTGCTGCTGGTGGCGGTGAAGAAAGACAAGGTGCTGAACTACACCAACGTGCTGTCGCTGGCGGGGAAGCAGCCGGCGCTGGTGGACATTGACGCCTTCGCGCTGCAGAACTGCTACCAGTACAACTACGATCCGGCGCCGGGTTCGACGGTGGCGCTGCTGAACCTGGGCGCCAGCGTGATGAACATCAACATCGTGAAGGGGACGGCGCCGCTGTTTCCGCGCGACGTGAGCGTAGGCGGCAACCAGTACACCGATGCGCTGCAGAAAGAGCTGGACCTGAGCTTCGACGACGCCGAAGGGCTGAAGCTGGGCCGCAAAGTGGGCACGGTGAGCGAAGACGCGAAACTGCCGGTGTTACAGCAGGTGACGGAAGTGATCGTGCTGGAAATCCAGAAGACCTTCGACTTCTTCCGGGCCACGGCCGCGGGAGAGCACATTGAACGGATCTACCTGGCGGGGGGCTCGTCGAAGGTGCCAGGGTTGTTGGAAGCGCTGCGGCAGGAGTTCTCGTTGCCGGTGGAAGTGCTGAACCCGTTCCAGCGGGTGGGCGCGGCCACGGCAGCGGCGCTGATCGAACAGAACGCGGGCCAGTTTGCCGTAGCCGTGGGCCTGGCCTTGAGGAGTTTTGACGACCTATGATCCGAATCGATTTGAGGGGATTGCCGAAACCGAAGAAGGGCCGCCGAGCGGCGGCCGCGGCGTCGCCGGAGTACGGCGGCGGGGAGGGTCCGAACAAGCTGGTGCTGGTGTTCGTGGCCCTGGTGCTGGTAGGTGGACCCAACGGCGGCGCCATCTACTTCCTCAACAATCAAGCCGACGAGATTGGGAAGAAAACCACCGCCGCCCAGCGCACGCTCGACGAACTGCAGGCGGTGAAGAGGCAGGTGGAGGAGAGGCAAAGGCAGAGAGATGCCTTCCTCACGCAGAAGAAGGCGATCGAGCAGCTGCGCTCCCCGCAGTCGGTGCCGGTGAGCCTGCTGACCACCATCGGGGAAACGGTGAACAAGACGGATGGGGTGTGGCTGGGCGCGATGAAGGACGACGGCAGCCAGATCGCGGTGGAAGGGGTGGCCTTGAGCCACACCGCGGTGGCCACCCTGATCGGCAACCTGAAAAAGACGGGTTATTTCCAGAACATCGAACTGAAGGAAACTGTGCAGGACGAGCAAGCCAAGGAAGTGGACTTGTTCAACTTCGTCGTGTCCTGCGAAAAGAAGAAAGCGGGGGCATAGAGGCTTATGTCCACTGGAAAAGCACTGGGAATTACGATTGTGGTTTCGCTGCTTCTGGCGGCGGGCGGGCTGTATTTCCTGGCCAAGCCGAAGTACGACGCCAACCAGGAGGCGGCAAAGAATCTGGCCAAAATGCAGGCCGATATCAAGGAACTGGAGCCTTACCGGGCGAGCTTGGCGGATGTGGACCGGGAGATCGCGTCGTATAAGCAGCAGCTCGAGTCCATGCGCAAGATCGTCCCCGCCGAGAAGCAAGCGGACGGCTTCATCAAAGATGTGCAGCAGGAGGCGTCGAAGGCGGGGGTGATCATCCGGCGCTACACCTCGAAGCCGGTGTCCACGCGCGAGCACTACGCCGAGATGCCCTTCGAAGTGGAAGTGGACGGCCGGTATTACCAAGTGCTGAACTTCTTCCAAGGGGTGCACCGGATGGAACGCATCGTGAACATCACCAACGTGCAGATGTCCAACCCCGAGAAGGGGTCGCAGAATATCAAGCTGAAGAAGAAGTACGCCTACGGGCCAGAGGAAACCGTGGTGGCCACCTGTCAAGCGACGACGTACTTCACGCCTCCTGCATCGGCCCCGGGCAGCCAGCCCGCAGGAGCGGCGGGGGCGCCGCCGGGAGCAGGGGGACCGGGACGGCCGGGAGGGCCGGGCGGGCCGCCCGTGCCGCCCGCGCCGGGGAGGTAAGGAGTCATGAACGTGAAAAGGACATTGGGGATGCTGGTACTGGCCGCGGGCTGTGCCTTCGCCCAGCAACCAGGGATGCCGTCGGGCGCGCCGCCCGCTGGGGGTGCGCCGGAGAGCGCGCCGGCCCCGGAAAAGACGATGGGCCGCCCGCCTGGGGACGCAGGCAAGGGTAAGCGGGATCCGTTTCAGAACATCGTGGCGCACAGGGGAAAAGGCGGAACAGCAGCTCTATGCACGGGGTCGGGCAAGGCCTGTATGGCCCCCGGGCAGGCAGAACTGAAAGGCGTGGCCAAGACACAGGAAGGCTACATCGCCATGGTGGTGAGCGCGGAGAAGAAGACCTACTTCCTGCGGCTGAACGAGCCGGTGCTGAACGGCTACGTGCTGAAGATCACGGGCGATTCCATCACCTTCCGGGAAAACGTACTGGACACTCTGGGACGCACTTCCACCCGCGACGTGGTGAAGCGGATCACGGGCAGCGGAATCTGACAGGTTTCACCGGGACAACAAGACCCGGCGAGAAGGCAAAGCAGTGCAGCAGCAAGGCACGCGGCGGCGACGCCGCGGGAGCGTGAGGAGAAACGAAATGACTCGAAAACTTGTACTGGGAACCTTGATGGCGGTGGCAATGCTGGGAACCATGGCCTATGCCGCAGCGCCGCAGCTCACGGAGGTGAAGGCCGTAGCGCAGGGCAATGCCACGGTGCTCACCCTCCGCGTGAACGGTCCCTTTACGCACACGGAGTACCGTCCCGCGGACGACCTGCTGCTGGTGGACCTGAGCGGGGTCTCGGCCAGTCTGGACGAAAAGACGCACCAACTCCAGGTGCCGGGCGCCAGCGCGTATCGCGTGCTGACCTACAAGAGCGCAAACGGCGCGGACGTGGCGCGCGTGGAAATCACGCTGGCCCCGGGTGTGGGTGTGAGCGTAAACGAAGCGGAGAACGAGCTGCGCGTCCGCCTCACCGGCGCCTCCAGCCCGGAAGCCGCGGAAGCGCCTGCAACTCCGGCGGCTGCGCCCGCTCCGGCATCCTCCGGCGCCGTGAACCTGCGCGACGTGCAGGTGAGCCGTGGCGCGGAGGGAATGGAAGTGAGCATCCTGGCCAGCGGCCCGCTCACCCCCAAGGCCATGACGCTGGTGGCTCCCGACCGGCTGGTGATTGATTTGCCCAACACCGTTTCCGCGCGTAAAACGCGGGAGATCGCAGTGAATTCCGAGGACGTGAAATCGGTGCGAGTGGCGCGCTTCCAGGTGAATCCGCCGGTGACCCGGGTGGTGGTGGACCTGGTGGCGCCGCGCAGCTACCAACTGGTGCCCGCAGGCAACAAGCTGACGCTGAAGTTCCGCCAGCCGGAAACTGCGGCCCCTGCGCAGGGCACGAACCCGCTGAAGAAGGAAGAAGAAAAGGTGAAGTCGGCGGCGGCAGCGCCGGGGACCCCGCAAGACTTTGTGGTAGTGCAGCCGGAGTACCAGAACAAGCCCAAGACGGAAGAACCGGCGGTGCGCGCGGTGACGGCGGCAGCCAGATTTGCCAGCCCGCAGCCGGAAATCGCGTTCGCGGCGCCGGTGGCGCCCACGCCCAGCGCATCGCTGGACCCGACCGCGGTGAACACGGCCATGATGCAGGCCGGCGGTCCGCCGTCGCAGGCGGCGGCGGCTTCGCGAACCACCTCCTGCCGGGAGGCCACCCGCTTCACCGGCGAACCCATTTCGCTGAACCTGAAAGACGCGGATGTGAAGGACTTTTTCCGCCTGGTGCACGAGATCAGCGGCCTGAACGTGGTGCTGGATCCGGCGGTGCGGGGCAACGTGACCATCGTGCTGGACGACGTGCCCTGGGACCAGGCGCTGGCCATCGTGCTCAAGAACAACAACATGGA
>CAZXVY010000246.1:0-4595 GCA_964644115.1 uncultured Terriglobales bacterium | reverse complement strand
GGTGGACGCGCGCCGAGCCAGCGGGCAGGTAGAGCATGTCGCCGCGCCCCAGCAGTGCTTCGGCGCCGTTGGCGTCGAGGATGGTGCGCGAGTCCACCTTGGTGGCCACGCGGAAGGAAATGCGCGCCGGGAAGTTGGCCTTGATGAGTCCGGTAATCACGTCCACCGACGGCCGCTGCGTGGCCAGCACCAGGTGGATGCCGACGGCGCGCGCCATCTGCGCCAGCCGGGTCACCGACTCTTCGACGTTGAAGCGGTCGATCATCATCAGATCGGCCAGTTCGTCAATGATGATGACGATGTAAGGCAGCGGGCGGTGCTCGTCGTCCGGCTGTTCGAACAAGCTGGGCGTGTGGTCGTCGCCGAACTGGCGGTTGTACTGCTCGATGTTGCGGACGCTGCGCTCGGCCAGCAGCTTCAGCCGGCGTTCCATCTCCCGGCAGGCGTTGCGCAGCACGTGGGCCGCCAGCTTGGGCTCGGTGATGATGGGCGTATACAGGTGCGGCACGCCCTCGTAAATTCCCAGCTCCAGCCGCTTGGGGTCTACCAGGATGAAGCGCACCTGCTCGGGCGTGGCCTTATAGAGCATGGACATGATCATGGCGTTGATGGCCACGCTCTTGCCCGTGCCCGTCGCGCCCGCAATCAACAGATGCGGCATGGTGGAAAGGTCCGCCGTGACCACGCGCCCGTTGATGTCCTTGCCCATGGAGAGCGTGAGCCGCGACTTCGACCCCGCGAACTCCTGCGATTCGATGCTCTCGCGCAGCCAGATGGTCTCGCGCTCGCGGTTGGGCACCTGCACGCCCACCGTGGATTTTCCCGGCATGCGCTCGATGAGGATGCTCTCCGCCTTGAGCGCCAGGCACAGATCGTCGGCCAGGTTGGTGATGCGGCTCACCTTGATGCCCGCGTCCGGCTTGAACTCGAACGTGGTCACCACCGGTCCGGGATTGATGTGCGTCACCTGGCCGCGCACATCGAACTCCGCCGACTTTTCGGTGAGCAACTGGGCCCAGTCCCGCAGTTCGTTTTCGTCCACGGCGTACTGGTCGTCGGGACGGTGCAGCAGGGAACTGGAAGGCAGCTTGAATCCGCCGGAAATCTTGGGCAGCGTGGTCTTGGTCTTGACAGTGGAGTCGGCCCGCGCGCCCAGATACGGCTCAGGCGACGGCGGCGCCCAAGTTCCGGAGGCCGACGTTCCGGAGGCTGAAGCTCCGGAAGCCGCAACGGCCTTCGCGGGAGCCTGGGCCGAAGCCTGAGCTAGAGCCGCAGTTGCGGGCGGCGCGCCCGTGGGCCGCTGCTGCATCGGACTGGGTGAAACGGGGGCGGGTCTCGGCTGCATGGTCTGCGCCGCTGCTGCAGCCGCCTGCGCGCGGCGGCGCCGCTCCAGTTCGTGCTGCATGCGGGCGGCGGCGCGCGCCTTGCGCCAGTCTTCCCAGCGCTCCCAGGCGGCAAAGCCGAAGGAGAAGCGGGTTTCCATCCACAAGCGCAGCGCTCCGAAGGAAAACGCGGTCGAAAGATAGAGCGCCGCCGCGATCACGCTCAGCGACACGATGTAAGCCCCGGCAGTGTTGAGGTAGCGGAGCAGCACGTCGCCCAGGATGCGTCCCAGCAGGCCCTCCATGGACACCGCGCCCAGCCAGCGCCACTGCCACGGCAACAGCGCCAGAAGCGCTGGGACAAACACTAACAGCGCGGCGCAGCCCGCCACCTTGGCCACCGGCGCGCTCACCGGACGCGAATGGAACCAGCGCGTCCCCGCCAGGCCGATCATCGCCGGCAGCAGAAACACGGGAACTCCCAGCAGTTGCAGCAGCAGGTCGCTGAGCAACGCTCCCACCATGCCTACCCAGTTGCGCGCCGGAGTGGAGGGCGCGGACGTTGCCGAGGTGTTCAGCGAGGGATCGAGCGGCGAATAGGTCGCCAGCGCAAGAAACAACAGCAGCGCCGCAGCCAGCAGCAGGAAGCCGGCCAGTTCGTTCAGCCGCCGGTTCTGGGTCGGGGTAAAGAAACGCTCGAGGAGCTTCATGCAGGCGTATTGGCCCCCGGTCGGAGCAATAGCGCTCCTTACCGAAGATGCGCGAAATACACCAGAGCCAGGATGATTATGCCAAAAACCACGCGGTAGACAACGAAAATCTTCAGGTCGCGGGTGCGCAAGTAACGTACCAGCCCGGCGATGGCGGCGTAGCCGACCAGGGCGGAAACCAGCGTTCCAACCAGAAACGGCATGTGCATTTCCGGCGTCAGGCCGTCGCGCCACACCTCGCGGGCCTTCAGCAGGGACGCTCCGGCAATGATGGGCGTGGAGAGCAGGAAGCTGAAGCGGGCCGCGGCATCGCGCGACAGCCCCCGGAACAGGGCTGCGGAAATGGTAGACCCGGAGCGGGATACACCCGGCACCAGCGCCGCCGCCTGGGCCGCGCCAATCAGCATCGCGTCGCCCAGGGTCACCTCGCTCAGCGACTTGCGCTGCGTGGCCACGCGGTCCGCCCACCACATCACGAACGCCACCAGGATCATCATCCACGCCATCAGCTCGGCGCTACGGAAGGTGGTTTCCACGTGCTTTTTGAGCAGGACACCGGCCAGAGCCCCGGGCACGGTGGCCGCCATCAGGAACCAAAGTAGTAAACGCTCCTGCCGGGCTTGTTCGGGAGTCGGCGCGTGCTCGGCGGTTTCGTCAGAGATGCGGACCTGCCCGCCGAAGGCCACTCTCACCAGCCGCACCCAGGTGGGCGCGAAGTAGACCAGCGTGGAAAGCAGCGTGCCCACGTGCAGAGCGACGTCAAAATTCAGGCCGGGCTCGGGCCAGCCCATCAGCCAGCGCACCAGGAACAGGTGCGCCGTACTGGAGATGGGCAGCCACTCCGTGATCCCCTGCACGATGGCCAGCACGATGGCTTGCAAGAGCGGCAAATTATTCCACCGTGTTCCCGTAGAGCGAGACCTGCTGCTCCATCAGGAAGGCCAGGCGGGCCGCGCGCAGCGCCCACTCGCTTTCGGCATGCTGGGAGACGACGCGCTGCGCCAGGGCGATGCCGCGCGTCCGCGCTGCCGCCGAACGGCTGGAGTTGTTCTCCGTCTTGTAGATCTCGACCAGCGCGGCCTGCCTCCATGCCGCAAGATACAGCGCCTCCGCCACCTTGGGCGACTGCGGATGCTCCTTCACGTACTCTTCGTAGATTCCGGTCTCTTTCTCCGGACACTTCGACTGCCCTTGCCAGTCGCCGCACAGCTTGTTTTCCAGCTTCAGGAACTCCGCCATGGCCGCCCACTTGGTGTTGGGAAACTTCTTCTTCACTTCGCGCACCAGCTCTTCGTCAATCAGCGGGCGGTAACGGGGATCGTCTCTGGAGGAAGGCCGGCTCTTGAGGTCGGCGGTATCAATCTGCCAGCGGATTTCGGCCGCGCGATACAGCGCCTCGCCCGCCAGCGGGGAGCTGGGAAAATATTCGGCCGTCCGATAATAGAGGCGCATGGCGTCCTCGGCCGCGCCCTTGCGCCCGCGGCGGCGGCTGGCCTCGGCTTCCGAGTCCGCGGCCTCGCCGAACAGGATGCGATCGCCGTTGGGCGTTGCCGCTCCCACCACTCCCTTGTCCAGGATCCAGCCGGTGATGTCCTTGCCTGGGCCCACGGTGACGAATCCCTGCACCCACTCCCGGCTGCGGGCCAGCACCGCGATTTCCCGGCCTCGGCCCGCTTGCCCCATCTTGGCCGACTTCGCGTCCGGCGTCAGGTACACCACCGCTTCGCGCACCAGCACTCCACGCTCCTTGGCCTGCGCGTGGGCTGCAGTACTCACCGCCGCGATCATCGCAGCCAACAGGACGACCGCGCCCAGTTTTTTCTTTTTCATGTCCGTTCGTCGGCCACCGGAACCCATGATCTTTCCTCCCCTGACCGTAACCTTTCAAGGATTGTCATCCTGAGCGAAGCGAAGGATCTATGCATTTGCTTTTGCGGCTCGAAGTTCATAGTTCCTTCGCTTCGCTCAGGATGACAACCTCCAAACTCGAAACTAGGAAAGCACCTCAGCTAGCATCTCCCTTTCCACATTTCCCCCGCTAATCACCACCACCGTGCATTTCGCGGCGGGCAGGGAATCACGGTGGAACAAGTACCCCGCATAGCTGGCGGCGCCCGAAGGTTCGGCCACCAGGTGAGCCTCGAGCGCAAGCTTGCGCATGGCGGCGCGGATTTCGTCCTCGCTCACGGTAATGATGTCGTCCACGTACTTTTGGATGTGCGCAAACGGAATTTCGCCCACGCTTTGCGTGCGCAGGCCGTCGCAGATGGTGCGCGTGGTCTTCTCCGCCGGCCACTCCACCACGCGCCCGGCGCGGAAACTCTCCTGCGCGTCGCCCGCGAGTTCCGGCTCCACCCCGATCACTTTGACGCGCGGATTCGACAGCTTCACCGCCGTGGCAATGCCGCTCAGCAGCCCTCCGCCGCTGATGGGCGCCAGCACCAGTTCTACGTCGGGCATGTCCTCGACGATTTCCAAGCCGCAGGTGCCCTGTCCAGCAACGATCTTTTCGTCGTTGTACGGCTCCACCATCACGTAACCGTGCTCGGCCGCGAGCGCCTCC
>CAZXVY010000245.1:0-4603 GCA_964644115.1 uncultured Terriglobales bacterium | reverse complement strand
AGATGGAGCACGGTAACTGGTGCGTCCAGACTTCCTTTGATCGTCTGAGGTGCAACCCAGGAATTTCCGGGCGTGAAACTAGTGCTAGTCTTGATAAGCAGGTCGCCTATCTTGGCCCCAGCTAGTCGGTCTGTGTGACTTTGGCCGAGAAGGCGCTTCAGTGCAGCGGCAACCTCTGACAGGCATCCGAAATCCGTCAGGTAGAGTAGCTGTTCTGAATCAAGGGCCAGAACTTCGCCGATGGTTTCACAATGTTGGTGTTTTAGAATTCTCTCGGTGCGCTTGCAGAGAGCCAAATGCTCGATTGGCGTAGTAAGAAGCCAGAGTGGTAGCTGTGTGGCTTCGCTGTCGTGAGGACTCATACGAATCGTGCGAGGCCTGTTTAGGCGCCGGTGGGAATCATATCTCCAAGGGACGCAGCATAGAAAGCTGGCCAACTGCGGTCAGCTGGCAAGCGGAGTCCAAAGTCGGGGCGGGTGGCCCAATTCTTCCCTCCCAGTTACTCATGATGCTGCCAGGTGCCCCAGGTTCGCGCCGTGCAGTTCGGCGCTAGCGTGGGGTGAGACCTTCGTGCATACCTTGCCGTCTCCAACCTAGAAGCGCCATTTCCGATGGGCGCATCCGTTCCGCAACGTCCCTTCTGAGAAAGGTTAAGCTGGTTGGTGTTGCAGCAGTTCAAGCTCCTGCTGGTTGCCGTCTTCGCCGCCCGCGGCCAGCTTCGTAGGCCGCAATGTGGGATGCGTAGCGCAGCGTGAGCCCAATGTCGTCCAGCCCGTTCAGCAAGCAGTGCCGCTGAAACTCGCCGATGGCGAAGCTTGCGGAAAACCCTTGATCGTCAAGCACCAGGCATCGCTCCAAGTCCACCGTCACTTGATAATCCGGGATCTCCGCCGCGCGGCGCATCAGTTCCTCTACCTCGGCTTCTGCCAGGGTGACGGGCAGCAGGCCGTTCTTCCTAGAGTTGTTGGCGAAGATATCGGCGAAGGAAGGGGCGACGATGGCGTGAAAGCCAAAGTCACTCAAGGCCCAGGGGGCGTGCTCGCGCGAGGAGCCGCAGCCAAAGTTCTTTCCCGCCAGCAGAATGCTGCATCCGCGGTAACGCGCCTGGTTCAGGACGAAGCCCGCCTCGGGTTCGCCGCTGGGCGTGTGGGCCCAGTCGTAGAAGAGAAACTCTCCAAAGCCGGTGCGCTCAATTCGCTTGAGAAACTGCTTGGGAATGATCTGGTCGGTATCCACGTTGGGCCGGTCGAGCGGCGCCGCCAGCCCGCGATGCACGCGAAACGGTTTCATGCCACTTCCTCCTTCTGGAAGCGCCAGCCGCGGATGTCCGTGAAGTGTCCGGTGATGGCGGCGGCTGCGGCCATGGGAGGACTCACCAGGTGGGTCCGTCCTCCGCGTCCCTGCCGTCCTTCAAAGTTGCGGTTGCTGGTGGACGCGCAACGCTGGCCCGGTTGCAGGACGTCCGGGTTCATGCCCAGGCACATGGAGCAACCGGACTCGCGCCACTCGAATCCGGCCTCGCGGAAAATTCTGTCCAGTCCTTCGGCCTCGGCGGCGCGCTTGACGCTCTGGGAGCCGGGCACCACCATGGCCTGCACTCCGGCATGGGTCCGATAACCGCGCACCACTCGGGCAGCCGCGCGCAGGTCCTCCAGGCGCGCGTTGGTGCAGGAGCCGATAAACACGCGGTCGATCTTGATCTCCTGCAGGGGTGTGCCCGGAACCAGGTCCATGTATTCCAGGGCTCGCCGCGCCGCCCGGCGATCGGTCTCTTCGGAGAACGCCGCGGGATCGGGCACGCGCTCGGTCACCGGCGCCACCATCCCGGGACTGGTTCCCCAGGTCACCTGCGGGGCCACTGACGCCGCGTTCATTTCCACTGTGCGATCGAATTGCGCGCCCGGGTCGGTGGGCAGGGTGCGCCAGTCGGCCACCGCCTGCTCCCAGTCGTCGTGCTCCAAGTCGTCGTGCTCCAAGTCGGGGCCGCCGGGAGCGAAGCGCCGTCCCTTGAGATAGGCGAAGGTTGTCTCATCGGGCGCGATCATGCCGGCGCGCGCCCCCGCCTCGATGCTCATGTTGCACAGCGTCATGCGGCCTTCCATGGTCAGCGCACGCACCGCTTCCCCGGCGTACTCGATCACGTGTCCGGTAGCGCCGTCGGTGCCGATGTGGCCGATGATGCTCAGCGCCAGGTCCTTGGCGGTGACGCCTTCCGCCAGGATGCCCTGCACCCGGACCAGCAGGGTGCGCGGCCGGACTTGCAGCAGGCACTGGGTGGCCAGCACGTGCTCCACTTCCGATGTCCCGATGCCAAAAGCCAGCGCGCCCAACGCGCCGTGCGTGCTGGTGTGGCTGTCCCCACAGACGATGGTCATGCCCGGCTGCGTCAGTCCCAACTCCGGCCCAATCACGTGCACGATGCCCTGTTCTTCCGACTGAATGTCGTAGAACCTGATGCCGAACTCCTTGGTGTTCCGGCGCAGGGTTTCCACCTGCAAGGCGGAGATGGGGTCTCGGATCTGAAAGCGGTCCGGCGTGGTCGGGACGTTGTGGTCCACCGTGGCCACGGTCAAGTCGGGACGGCGGACCCGGCGTCCCGTCAGCCGCAAGCCTTCGAAGGCTTGCGGGGATGTGACTTCATGCACCAGGTGGAGATCAATGTAGAGCACTGTGGGCTCGCCGGCAGGCTCGCACACCACGTGTCGCGCCCAAAGCTTCTCGAAGAGTGTGCGCGCGCCTGCCATGTTCAGCGTGGCCTTTGGCCTTTGGCCCCGGACTCAGACAGCATGATACGAATGGCGGCGGTCCAGGATGTCCGCCAGCGCCCGCTCCACCAGCGCACCCATCTCCGAGGTCTTTACCAGGTTGCGAGGCTTACTGCCGGCGATGTCGGGAGTACGGTAACCCCACGCCAGCACCTCGAGGATGGCGGCTTCGATGGCGGTGGCCTCGGCATCCAACCCCGCCGTGTGGCGGAGCAGCAGCGCTGCGGAAGCGATCGCGCCCAGCGGGTTGGCCTTCCCTGTGCCGGCGATGTCGGGCGCCGAGCCGTGCACCGGCTCGTACAGGTCCACCAGGCCTCCCACGGTGGCCGAAGCCAGCATGCCCAGCGAGCCGCTCAGCACCGCTGCCTCGTCGGAGAGGATGTCGCCGAACAGGTTTTCCGTCAGCAGCACGTCAAAGCGGCGCGGGTTGGTGACCAGTTGCAGGGCGCAGGTATCCACGTAGAGATGGTCGCAGGTCACTTGCGGATACTGGCCCGCCACGCGCGTCACCACCTCGCGCCAGAGCTGCGACGTTTCCAGCACGTTCGCCTTGTCCACCGAAGTCACCCGCCGGCGGCGCTTCGCGGCCAGGCGAAAGGCCACGTGGGCCACGCGCTCCACTTCTTCCTCCGAGTACCGCATCGTGTTCCAGGCAGCGCCGTTGGCCCGCCCGCGCGGCTCTCCGAAATAAGCGCCGCCCAGCAGCTCACGCACGATGAGGATGTCCGCTCCCTTCACGATTTCAGGCCGCAGGGGAGAACACCCGGCGAGGGCATCGTAGGCAACCGCCGGACGCAGGTTGGCATAGCCGTTCAAAGCGCGGCGCAGGGACAGCAGCCCGGCCTCCGGCCGGCGATCGCGCGGCAGAGTATCGAATTGCGGCAGGCCCACCGCTCCCAGCAGCACCGCGTCGCTCGCCAGGCACGCTTCCAGCGTGCTCTCCGGCAGCGGATGGGAAAACTCGCGGATGGCGGCCCCGCCGATGGGACGCTCTTCAAAATGGAAGCGGTAACCCTGAAAGTCCGCCAGCGCGCGCAGGATGCGCACGGCTTCGCGTATGACTTCGGGACCAATCCCGTCCCCGGGCAGCACTGTGATCTTCAGCTCCATCGCTCCTCGCTTCTTTCTTTCCGAACCCGCTCCCGGATTTTCCCCGCGGCCCATGACCTTTCAGGCCGATAGAGCGACGCCCGCGGCCGCGCGCGTTTTCCCCTGCTGCTCGCGCGCCGGCAACAGCGACAGCAGATCCTGGTCATAGATGTTCTTCTTGCGGTCCGCCAGACGGGTAAAACGCTGGTACACCGCGTCCAGTTCGGTGCCCGCGAGCGGGTGCCCCAGCTCGGCGAAGCGGCGGGCCAGGGCGTGGCGTCCGGAATGCTTTCCCAGGACCAGGCGGCTGTGGGCCACCCCAACCGATTCCGGCGTCATGATCTCGTAGCACAGCGGATTGCTCAGCACCCCGTGCTGGTGGATGCCGGCTTCGTGCGCGAAGGCGTTGCGGCCCACAATGGCCTTGTTGGGTTGCACCGGAAAGCCCACGGTCTCCGACAGCAACTGGCTGGTGGGAAATATCTCCGGAGTGCTGATGCCGGTGGTGTAAGGCAGGCGGTCGGAGCGCACCCGCAGGGCCATTACCAGCTCTTCCAGCGAGGCGTTGCCGGCGCGCTCGCCGATTCCGTTGACGGTGCATTCCACCTGCTGGGCGCCCTCCGCCAGCGCGGCCAGACTGTTGGCCACGGCCAGGCCGAGGTCGTTATGGCAATGGACGGAGATCACCGCCCGCTCCACGCCGCGCACGCTCTCCCGGATGCGCGCAATCAGTCCCGCAAATTCCGCGG
>CAZXVY010000244.1:0-4625 GCA_964644115.1 uncultured Terriglobales bacterium | reverse complement strand
GTCGGGGCGGAGTCGAGGGATCTTGGTTTTGCCTTTTGAATTTTGCCTTTTGAATCTTGACTTTTGCCTTTTGAATTTTGCATTTTGCATTTTGAATTTCTCGTGCCTCAGTGGTGAAGCCGTTCTGCTGCCTGTACACTGAAAGTTCATGTCCACCGCCACCAAGAACTCCTTGGCCGACGCTTCTTCCGCCTACCTTCGCTCCGCCATGCACCAGCCCATTCGCTGGTACGAATGGGGGCCGGAGGCCTTCGCCGCGGCACAGCGCGAGAACAAGCCCATCCTGCTCGACATCGGCGCGGTGTGGTGCCACTGGTGCCACGTGATGGACCGCGAATCTTACGAAAGCCCGGCCCTCGCTGAGATCGTGAACCGCGAGTTCATCGCCGTCAAAGTGGACCGCGACGAGCGCCCCGACATTGACAGCCGCTACCAGGCGGCGGTATCCGCCATCAGCGGCCAGGGCGGATGGCCGCTCACCGCCTTCCTCACGCCCGACGGCCGCCCCTTCTACGGCGGCACCTACTTCCCTCCCGACGACCACTACGGACGCCCCGGCTTCCGGCGCGTGCTCGAGTCCATCGCCGCCGCCTACCGCGAGAAGCGCGACGACGTTCTGCAATCCGCCGCCAGCGTCATGACGGCAATCTCCCAGGCCGAGGCCTTCGCCGGACGCTCGGCCGCGTTTTCTCCGCGGCTCGTGGATTCCATCGTGGACTCCGCCGTCCGCCTGTTCGATCTGCGCAACGGCGGCTTCGGCAGCTCGCCCAAGTTCCCGCATCCCGCCGCTCTGGATCTCATCCTCGACCGTTATTCGCGCTCCGGCGAGAGCTCGCTGCGCACCGTGGTCGAGACCACGCTCGACAAGATGGCCCGCGGCGGCGTCTACGACCAGCTTGCCGGCGGCTTCCATCGCTACTCGGTGGACGAGAAGTGGATTGTGCCCCACTTCGAAAAGATGTCGTACGACAATTCCGAGCTGCTCAAGAACTACGTGCACGGATATCAGGCAACGGGCTCGCCGTTTTTTGCCGCGGTGGCGCGCGACATCATTCGCTGGATGGACGAATGGCTCAGCGACCGCGAGCGCGGCGGCTTCTATGCTTCCCAGGACGCCGACTACTCGCTCGACGACGACGGCGATTACTTCACCTGGACGCTGCAGGAAACCCGCGCCGTCCTCAGCGAGCAGGAAGCCGAGGTCGCCGCCTACCACTACGACATCGGCGAAGCCGGCGAGATGCACCACAATTCGGCGAAGAACGTCCTCCACATCCGCGCCTCGGTGGAAGAAATCGCCGTGCGCATGGGCACGCCGGCCGGGCGCGTGCAGACGCTGCTCGATTCCGCGAAGCAGAAACTGTACGCCGCGCGCCTCGCCCGCCCCACGCCCTACGTGGACAAAACGGTGTACGTCAACTGGAACGCGCTCTGCGTTTCCGCTTACCTCGAAGCCGCGCGCGTGCTGGACCTACCCGAGGCGCGCCGCTTCGCGCTGCGCTCGCTGGACCGCATCCTGGCGGAAGCTGTGGCGCGACCGTCCTCGGCCGGGGCCGCAGAAACTGAGCCGGTTCTCCTCCGCCACGTCATCGCCTACTCCGACCCCGCTGCCTCGCAGCGTGACGTCCCCGGCATGCTCGACGACTACGCCTTCACCGTCCTCGCCTGCCTCGACGCCTACCAGACCACCGCCGATCTCAGCTACTTCAGCTTCGCGCGCAACATCGCCGACGCCATGATCGCCCGCTTCTGCGATGCCGTTTCCGGCGGCTTCTTCGATGTAGCCCGGCCGCCCGATGTAGCCCGGCCGCCCGCGGCCGGGCCCGCAGTTCCGGATTCCGACAGTGCCGGCCTCGGCGCCCTCGCCGCGCGCCGCAAGCCTTTCCAGGACGCGCCCACGCCCGCAGGTAACTCTGCCGCCGCCATCGCGCTGTTCCGCCTTTACGGCTACACCCACCACGCGGCATACAAGGAAAAAGCCGAGGACACCCTGGAAGTCTTTGCCGGCATGGCCGCGCAGTTCGGCATGTTTGCCGGAACCTACGGCATCGCCGGAGTGTGGTTTGCCGGCGCGCCCACCCAGGTGGTGGTCATCGGCAACGATGCCGCTGCCGACGCGCTCCATCGCGCCGCGCTCGCTCCCTTTGCGCTCAACAAGGAAGTGCTGCGCTTCACTGACAGCGAACTCGCGCCTCAAAACCTGCCGCCCGCGCTGGCTGAAACTCTTCCCAACCTTCCCGGCGTGAAGGAGGGAAAGACCGCGGCCGTCATCTGCTCGGGCTTTGTCTGCCGCCCGCCCATCACCGATCCGGCCGAGCTCACGCGCGCGTTGCATGACGCGCTGAAGCTGTAACGCTGGCATTCCCGGGCTTCGTGTAAATTCGTTGCCTTAGCCGTAAGCCTTCCTTGGCGCTGCCGACTGCCGCCTGTCTCCGGTACAATGCTGGATTCCCGGAGACCCGATGGACCACACGGAAATCTTCCCACCTCCCGACCACTTCCGCGAAACCGCCTCCATCCGCTCGATGGAGGAGTACCAGCGTCTCTACGATGAAGCCGCCAGCGATCCGGAGAAATTCTGGGGCGAGTGCGCCCGCGACCTGCACTGGTTCGCTCCCTGGACCAAAGTGCTCGACTGGTCGAATCCGCCTTTCGCCAAGTGGTTCGTCGGAGGCCGCACCAACGTGGCCTATAACTGTCTCGACCGACATCTCGCCACCCGGCGGCGCAACCAGGCGGCGATTATCTGGGAAGGGGAGAACTTTGAGCAGCGCATCCTCACCTACCAGGAACTGCATCGCAAGGTCTGCAAGTTCGCCAACGCGCTGAAGAAGCTCGGGCTGGGGCCGACCAGCAAGGCCATCATTTATATGCCGATGATTCCCGAGGCCGCCGTGGCCATGCTGGCCTGCGCCCGCCTGGGCGTAACGCATTCCGTCGTCTTCGGCGGATTCTCCGCCGAGGCGCTCAAGGCGCGTATTCAAGACCTGGAAGCTGAAGTTGTGATCACCTCCGACGCCGGCCTGCGCCGCGGCAAGGAAATTCTGCTCAAGCAGAGTGTTGACGAATCGCTGGCCGGCGGCGCCTGTCCCAGCGTGAAGCACGTCATTGTCGCCAAGCGGCTCGGCATCCCCATCAGCATGGAAATGGGCCGCGACCTCTGGTGGGACGACCTCACCTTCGGCATCTCGGAAGTCTGTCCTGCCGAGGAACTGGACAGCGAGCATCCCCTCTACGTGCTCTACACTTCCGGCACCACCGGAAAACCCAAAGGCGTGGTGCACACCACCGGCGGCTACCTCACGCAGGTGCTGGCCACCCTGAAGTGGGTGTTCGACCTGAAGGACGACGACATCTTCTGGTGCACGGCCGACATCGGATGGGTCACCGGGCATTCCTACGTGGTCTACGGTCCGCTGGCCGCGGGCGCCACCCTGCTGATGTACGAAGGCGCGCCTGACACGCCCAAGCCCGACCGCTGGTGGCGCATCATCGAAAAATATCGCGTCAGCGTGCTCTACACTTCGCCCACTGCCATCCGCAGCTTCGTGCGCCAGGGCGAAGACTGGCCCAACGGGCGCGATCTTTCCTCGCTGCGCCTGCTCGGCTCCGTGGGCGAGCCCATTAATCCCGCAGCCTGGAAGTGGTATCACCGCGTGATCGGCAAGGGTCGCTGCCCTATCGTGGACACCTGGTGGCAGACGGAAACCGGCTGCATCTTGATTTCACCCATGCCCGGCGCCACGCCCGCAAAACCTGGCTCGGCCACACGCCCTTTGCCCGGTGTCGCGCCCGACGTAGTGGACGACGCCGGCAATTCCGTTCCTGAAGGCAAGGGCTACCTGCTCCTGACCAAGCCCTGGCCCGCCATGCTGCGCACGCTTTACAAGGACCCGGAGCGCTTCAAGGAGAATTACTGGTCGCGCTATCCCGGCCGCTACTTCACCGGGGACGCCGCCAGCCGCGACGCCGACGGATATATCTGGCTGTTGGGCCGCGTGGACGACGTGATCAACGTCGCCGGCCACCGCCTGAGTACCATGGAAGTCGAGTCGTCCCTGGTGCGGCACAGCAGCGTGGCCGAAGCCGCCGTGGTGGGCGCGCCGCATGAGCTCAAGGGGCAGGCCATCCACGCCTTCGTCACCCTGAAACAAGGCATGGCCCAGAACGACGCCGTCTCCGACGACCTGCGCGAGTGGGTGGCGCATGAAATCGGCTCCCTCGCCCGCCCCGAACGCATCCATTTTGTCGCCGCGCTACCGAAAACTCGCTCCGGAAAAATCATGCGCCGCCTGCTGCGCGAAATTGTCACCACGAAATCTGTCACCGGCGATACCTCCACCCTCGAAGACTACGGCGTCATCCTCAAGCTCAGCCAGGAGGGCAAGGAAGAGGAGGAGATTTTGGGAGAAAAGAAATGATGATTGACGATTGATGATTGACGATTTGAATCATTGAGCGATTGAATCATTGAATCAATGAAGGGCGGCCCCGCAGTCCAATGATTCAATGACTCAATGCTTCAATGATTCAATTCTGCATGGGTCAATGACTCATCTCCGGGGGGAAACATGGCTCGCGTCACTCAACTTCTGATCCACACCGAGAACAAACCGGGCGTGCTG
>CAZXVY010000243.1:0-4638 GCA_964644115.1 uncultured Terriglobales bacterium | reverse complement strand
ATACTAGAAGCCTGCGAGGGGCGTGATTCCCTTCCCCTCCACGCACTCATACGTCCGGCCGGCAACGAGGCCCTTGTGTTCTTCGGTGCTTCCGCTGGGCCATTGAATCACTGCTCGATCGATGCGGTCGCGCTTGCCGAGTCCGAAGGTGACCGGCAGTTCCGATTGTGAGAGGTAGCTCGATCCGCTCTTGACCATGCGCATCTGGCTGGAATCGCCGTGGAAGATGCGCACCGTGGCCCCGATGGCGTCGCGATTCGATTTTGTGCCCGTCAGATGAAAGCGAATACTTCTATGGCCAGCCAGATGGTCGTTGCGGAAGAGAAGCGCGGGGCCGCGATTGGCAGTCATGAGCACGTCGAGGTCTCCGTCGCGGTCGAAGTCGCCGCAGGCGAGCCCGCGACCGACTTTGGGCTGAGCAAATTCCCTGCCGACCTGAGAAGCTACGTCCTTGAACACTCCTTTTCCACTGTTCAGAAAAAGCTGCGGCGCCTGGGCGTAGCCCACGTTGCCGCGGATGTTGCGCACGGTTTCATCAATGTGGCCGTTGGCAACCAGCAGATCGAGCGCGCCATCCAGGTCAGCGTCGAGGAACAGGCACCCGAATCCCAGCGTGTTCCGCGATGCCGGCCCCACTCCGGCCGGCAGGGCTACATCCTCATAAGCGCCCTTGCCCGCGGCCCGATAAAGCCCGATCATCTCATTGTCGAAATTGGTGATGGCTGCGCCCGGGAAGCCTGAGTTCTCGAAGTCGGCCACGTCCACGCCCATGCCGGCGCGGGCCTTACCGTCGGCGCTGAACGCCAAGCCGGCCTCGACCCCGATCTCGCGAAAAGTGCCGTTGCGCAGATTGCGGTAGAGCTTGTTGGGCTGGGTGTCGTTGGCCACCAGCAAGTCGGGCCATCCGTCCTGGTCATAGTCGAGCAGGGCCACGCCCAGCGACTTGGAACTAGTATCGAAGACCCCGCTGGTTGCGGTGACGTCTTCAAAGGTTCCGTCGCCACGATTGTGAAAGAGCCAGCAGGTCTCTCCGCGGTAGGCCTCGGGGGTGCAGTAGGACTTGTGCTTCCCGTCGAGGCTGCAGAAGACGTCGTGCTCGGACGACCACTTGACGTAATTGCAAACGAACAGATCGAGCAGGCCGTCCCGGTCGAAATCGAACCACAGGGCCGAGGTGCTGAAACCGTGCTTCCCGGCGAGCCCGCTGGAACGAGTGACGTCCACAAACGTGCCTTTGCCGGTGTTTCGAAACAGCCGGCTCTGCCCGACGCAGGTGACCAGAATGTCGGGAAAGCCGTCGTTGTTGTAATCGCCCACCGCGACTCCCATGCCGTACATCTCCACATCCAGGCCGGCCTTCCGGGTCACGTCGGAAAAGGTGCCGTTGCGGTTGTTGCGATAGAGCCGCAGAGTGCTCCGCTGGCGTTTGTGTCCGGGCCAATCCATGCCGTTGACCAGCAGGATGTCCTGCCATCCGTCCCGGTCGTAGTCCAGGAAGGCGCAGCCCGGGCCCAGGGTTTCGGGCAGAAGTTTGCCGCCAAAGGCCCCGCTATTGTGTTGAAACTGAATTCCTGCCTGGGTGGTGATGTCCACGAAGCGAAATCCGGGAGCGGGCGCTTGCGGCGCAGGGGCCGCGAAGGCCTCCGGCAGCGACAGACGGGAAGCGGAGGCCAGAACCGCCAAACCGCCGAGAAAGGTCCGGCGGTTCACGGCAGATTGGCCAGCCCGTTGCGGATGGCGTAGACCACGAGTTCGGCGGCCTTGTGAACTCCCAGCGCGTCCATGATGTTGGCGCGATGAACGGCCACCGTGTTCACGCTCAGGTCCAGCAGGCGGGCAATCTCCTTGTTGGACTTCCCATCCACAATGAGCTGCAGGACTTCGAGCTCACGAACGGTCAAGCCGTGATTGCGTTCGCCTTTCAGTGCGGCCGGACGGGAGAGCTGAGGATCGAGCACGTTTTCGCCTGCGGCCACGCGCCGGATGGCGGTTGCCAGTTCCAGGTCGACGGCGTTCTTCAGCAGGTATCCGCCGGCGCCTGCCTCGAGGGCCTGCCGCACCCAGGTTTCCTCGGAATGCATGCTCAACATCAGAATCGCGGTTTGCGGAAACATCTCGAGAATGCGGCGGGTGGCGGCCAGTCCGGTCATGCCCGGGAGTACGCAGTCCATGACGACGACGGCCGGCCGTAATTCGCCGGCCAAACGGATGGCTTCGCTTCCGTCGCCCGCTTCGCCGACGATTTCCATGTCCGGTTCGTCCTCGAGCATGCGCCGGAAGCCGCGGCGCACCAGGCTGTGATCGTCCACCAGCAGGACCGTGATCTTACTGGGCATGGGCATCCTGTTTTTCCCGCGGAACGCTCAGGCGAACCAGCGTACCACCCTCCACGGGCTGCAGAAACTCGATGCGCCCGCCCAGCAGCTGGGCGCGTTCGCGCATGGCCACCAGCCCGATGCCATGCCGGGACGGCGTGGCCGCAAATCCCTTGCCGCGATCTTCCACTTCGAGTTCCAGAGCTTGGGGCAGGAACCGCACCCGGACCCACGCCTGACGGGCGCCCGAGTGCCGGGCCACGTTGTTCAAGGCCTCCTGCAGGACGCGATAAACGTGGATGCCAACGCTGCCGTTCACGGGATAGGGCGCCCCCGACTTTTCATAACTCATCTTGATGCCCATCTGTTTTTCCACGGTGGGGATGTACCAGTCGAGAGTGCTCTCGAGGCCCGCCTGGTCGAGCATGCTGGGATGCAGCGCCTGCGACAGACTGCGCACCTTGTCGAGCGAGGATTGGACAATCTCGCGGACTTCCCGGATTTCCGAACGGAGCGGAGAATCTTCCGGAGAATGGCTTGCGGCGCGGCCCAGCATGGCACCCACCGCAGTCAGGATCTGGCCGAACTCGTCGTGCAGCTCGCGGGAGATGGAGCTGAGCGTGGATTCCTGGGTGGAAATCAGCGTTTGGGCGAGTTCGCTGCGCTGTTCGGAAAGTTCCGCCAGTTGTGTAAACAGCCGGCGGTTCGAGCGGATCACGTAGAGGCTGGTGAGCAGAATTGCGGTCAGCGTGGCCGTAAGAAATATGTAGACCTGCCGCTGAACTCGATCATAGATGGCGGCGGTTTGCAGTGCCGCCCGCTCTTCGTTTTCGTTGCTCTGAATCAGGAGCCGGGCAATGGCTGCGCTCAGGGCCGCCTGGCGCGCCTGCAGCGAAAGCCGAATCTGGGCGCGCGCTTCCTGCTCCTTGCCCTCGCGGGCCAGCGCAAAGGTGCGGTCGGCCGCATCCCAGAATTGCGCTACCGAGTTCTCCAGGTACTGCCGCTGCTCCGGGGTGCGGTGCACCACAGCGAACTGATCCTCGAGGCGGAGGGCGTCGTCCAAGTCCGCCCGAATGCGATTGAATTGCGCCGACCAGGCGGTAAGGGGATAAGGCTCGTCGCTGTCCAGCATGTCTCGCATGGCCAGCCCGAGGGCGTTGAGATCGTTCTGGATGCGCAGAAGCTGGAGGGAATCCTTGCGGCTCCGGTCGGCCAGCTCGCTCTGCAGCCTGCGCAGGCCGGAAACCTGAACGATGATGTACGAGGAATAGGCCACCACCGCAACCACGGTCACGATCAACCCGAGCAGCAAGCCCGCGGTGGGAGACCTACGAAAGGCGGTGGGGCGGGCCATACCAGACGATATTACCGCAGCGGGATCGCGCGGCTGGGCGCCTATCGTTGTTTAAGCAGCAATCCCACCAGCACCCACAGCCCCAGCGCGACGTACTCGTAACCTCTGAAACTCCCGGGGACGAAGGGCAGCAGCTTCATGGCGATCAGCGACAGGCTTACGACGATGCCGGAGCCGGCGATCCACCGACTGCGTGCATCCGTCTGCATACGAAAGAAGGCGGAGCAGGCTGCCAGCCAGCCCACCGCGCTGGCCAGCGAACCGACCTCGGTGACGGGTATGAGGATGGCCTCGCCGAGGAAAGCCAGGCCGGCCGTCAGCGCGCCCACCAGCAGCACCGCTGCGGTCGGAGTCTGATGAAGGGGATGAATTTCGCCGAGCCGCGGGTTCAGCAGGCCGCGCCGGCCCAGTCCGAACAGCAGCCGGCTGGCCGCCAGAAGATTGCCGTTGAAGACCTTCATCAGGGAAAGCACGGCAGCTGCCAGGATGAGGTTCACGATGGCGCGGGAGTGGAAGGTCTGCTCGAAGGCGAACGCCGCAGCCATGCGCTCGTGCGTGAGCGGCTGCCAGGGGTGTACCCAGGCCACCAGTCCGATGACGGCGGCGTAGAACACGGTGGCCACCAGCAGCGCCGCGAAGATGGCGCGGAAGAATCCTTGCTGGCGGAAGTCCGGACTGGCTTCCTCGGCGCACTTGGCGACGGCGTCAAATCCGGTCATGAAATAAGGCACGATCTGCAGCACCAGCAGGATGGAAACCAGCGGCGCGTGGCTGAAAAGCGGCGTCCAGTTGGCGCTGCTTCCTTCCGCGGCGCCCACAGACCCGAACACCAAGAACAGTGCCAACAGCCCGAACGTGGTCCAGTTCTGGAAGGTGGCGCTGCCGCGCACTCCGCGATAGTTGATGAGTGTAATGATCACCGTAAGCCCGATGCCGATGGCGAGATGTGGCAGATACACCGGGCGGTCG
>CAZXVY010000242.1:0-4678 GCA_964644115.1 uncultured Terriglobales bacterium | reverse complement strand
GCGTGGCCGCTATCTTCGGCATTTTTGCCGGCACCTACTACTGGTTCCCCAAGATGTTCGGCCGCATGATGAACGAGAGCCTGGGCCGCGTCCACTTCTTCCTGACCCTGATCGGGACTTACGCTATTTTCATGCCCATGCACTATCTGGGCCTTGCTGGGCACCCGCGACGCTACTCCGAACTGACCCAGGCAAACTTCCTGGGGCCGCTGGTGTCGCTGCAGGAATTCATCACCTACGCCGCCATCGTCACCATGGCAGCTCAGTTCATCTTCGTGTTCAACCTGTTCTGGAGCATGTTCAAGGGCGCCAAGGCCTCGGAGAACCCTTGGGAGGCCACCACGCTGGAGTGGACCGTTCCCTCCCCGCCGCCCCACGACAACTTCGGCGGCAAGACTCCCGTGGTGCATCACGGCCCCTATGAGTACAGCGTGCCCGGCGCGCCCCGGGATTACGTGATGCAGACCGAGGAGATCGAAACCAAGGCCGTCCACTGAGGAATATGGCGACGCTCACCCAACCCCTAGCAGTGGACGATCAGGAGTCTCGGCCGGGAGGCCGCGGCCCCGAACCTTCTCCACCCCGGGAAAGCGATGGCGGCGGCCGTCCGGACGGCGCCGAAATCCGCCACCGCTTGCGCCGCTACCGCATCGGGCTGGCCATGGGCCTGGTCCCGGTGGCCATGCTCTTCGTGGCTTTCACCAGCGCCTATGTCGTCCGCAAAGGGCTGGGCGGGGACTGGCAGACCACCGCCCTGCCTCCGCTGCTCTGGATCAACACCATCATCCTGCTCGCCAGCAGCGCCACCGCAGAACTCGCCCGTCGCGCAACCTTCCGGGCAGAGGAGGAGCAGGCAAGTTCTTCTCCGTGGTTGGGTATCACGCTGGTGCTGGGCCTGGGTTTTCTTGCCGGACAGCTTCTGGCGTGGCAGCAATTGGCAGCGCAGGGCATCTTCATTTCCACCAATCCCAGCAGTTCGTTCTTGTACCTTCTCACCGGGAGCCACGGGGTCCACTTGGCGGGCGGCGTGATGGCGCTGTTCTACGCCGGGGCCACCTCCTTGCTGGGCAAGTCTTTGGCTACGCGGCGCATCGTGGTGGATATTGCTGCCTGGTACTGGCACTTCATGGATGGGCTTTGGATCTACGTTCTGGGCTTGATGTATTTCGCGAGATAGATCGCTGGGAGAAGACGACACGATGGCCGAAGCCGTGCACCACCTGGTGGGGGACGCCTACGAACCGCCGCTGTTTGGGGCCTACTCCAAGAAAACCGGGATGTGGCTGTTCCTGCTCTCCGACTCTCTGACTTTCGGGGCGCTGCTCATCGCCTACAGCTACGGGCGCATCGCCACCGAAGGCTGGCCCACTCCGTTCGGCGCGCACAGCATTGCCAACGCCACCATCATGACCGCGTGCCTGCTCTCCAGTTCCCTGACCGTGGTGCTGGCCGTGCTGGCGGCGCGGCGCAACGACCGCAAGTGGCGCCTCAACTGGCTGCTGGCCACCATGGTGTTCGGCACAGCCTTCATCGTGCTGCACGCCATGGAGTGGAACGGCCTCATCCGCGACGGCCTGCGCCTCTCCATCTTTCCCGTGCCCCCGGGCGCCGAGGCAGGGACCGCGGTGGGCAGGATGGTGGAAAGTGTTCCCCAGTTCTCGGCCACCTTTTTCGGACTCACGGGCATGCACATGCTGCACGTCACCATCGGCGTGGTTTACCTGGGCGTGATCGCGCTGGGACGCAAGTTTGTCCCCATCCTGTTGGTGCTTTGGCTGGTGGCCTGGCAGGCCACGCCCGCCTCCAGCGTGTTCCACAACGGCTCCCACGTCCTGCTGGCCTGCGCCATCATCGCCGGCATGATCGTCTTCTTCAAACCCAAGGACTATGACCACCGGGACGTCGAGGTCAGCGGGCTCTACTGGCACTTCGTAGATCTGGTGTGGATGTTCATCTTCCCGCTGGTCTACTTGATGTCCACCAAGGTGTAGCGCGAACGGAGGAACCTCGAACGATGTCCGAAGCCAAGGCGCACCAGGAACACGGAACTGCGCAGTACTACTGGGTGTGGGCCGCTCTGCTGGCTCTGACCGCCATCGAGATCGTGCTGGCCTACAAGCGGGTCTTTCCGCCCTTCCAGATGCTGCTTGTCCTGTTGGTGCTTTCTTTCATCAAGGCGGCGCTGATCATCGCCTACTTCATGCACCTGAAGTTTGAGATTGCCACCATGAAGGTCACCCTGATGACTGCCTTGGTGGTGTGCCTGGGCCTGATGTCCGTCTTCTTTCCGGATGCCCTGCGCGTCCTGGAACTGGGAGTGAAATGAAGCTCCGCCTCGCCATCGCGGTTCTGGCCCTTGCCTTGGGGACTGCGCCCGCCGGGGCCCAGTGCTCCATGTGCGCCACTTCTGTCCAGGCCGCCGACCAGGAGGGCCAGAAGGCATTAGGCCGGGGGGTTGCCGTGCTCATGCTCCCCACCGTGGGCTTCATGCTGGCATTGGTGGCAGTGGCCTACCGCTACCGTAACGGACGGGAAGACGATCGCTAGAACCAGCTCGAGTTACTTCCCGGCAGCCTCGCGCGCGGCCTTCCGTTCCATCTCCAGCAGTTTCTTCTTCTTCTCAATCCCCCAGGCATAGCCGGTGAGGCTGCCGTCGCTGCCGATCACGCGATGGCAGGGGATGGCGATGGACACCGGGTTGGTGGCACAGGCGCGGGCCACGGCGCGCACCGCCCGTGGACGGCCGATGCCGCGCGCCACTTCCGAGTACGACTGCGTTCGACCGCGCGGGATCTGCTGCAGGTAGTTCCACACCCGCTTCTGGAAAGCAGTGGCGCGGATGTCGAGCGGCAGGCGCCCGTCCGGGGTATGGCCGTGCAGGTGCTCAAGCAGGGCGTCGCGCCAGGCGCAAAGCGCCTGGTCGTCGCGCTTTTTGACGGCGTAGGGATACTCGCGGCGCAGCCCGGCTTCCAGTTCTTCGTCGGAATCGCCGAAGCGCACCAGGCACACACCTTTCCGGGTCGCGCCCACCAGCATGCGTCCGATGGGCGATTCGGCGATGGTGTAGTGAATGTCCATGCCGATGGCCCCGCGGCGGTAGGCGTCGGGAGTCATCCCCAGTTCGGCGCCGGCGCGTTCGTAGAGCCGGCTGCTGGAGCTGTACCCGGCATCGTATAGGGCGTGCGTTACCGTGCGCCCCGCCTTCAGCTCGTTCTTAAAGCGCTCCATGCGCCGCGAATCGGCGTACTCCCGTGGAGTAATTCCCACCACCGCCTTGAAGGTCCGCTGCAGGTGAAACGGGCTCCGGTGAAAAACGCGCGCCAGCCGGGCCAGCGTGACCGGCTCGTCGAGATGGGACTCAATGTACCGGCAGACGGCGCGCGCCATTCCGGACTGCGAATGATGATCGGCCGCGGCTCGCGGACGGCAGCGCTGGCAGGGACGGAAACCCGCATGCTCGGCCTCTTCCGGCCGGCGGAAGAACACCACATTTTCGCGCCGCGGCCGCCGCGCAGCGCACGAGGGCCGGCAATAGATTCCCGTGGACTTGACGGCAAAGAAAAAAGTCCCGTCGTGACGCGCGTCACGGACGAGCACGGCCTGCCACCATCCGGCATTCTCGCGGGTTGCTGCCACCTGGGCCATCTCCGATGCCATGATTGTACTGGTCATGAACCGGAGATTACCGCCGGCCTGGCTTGGGCGCTATCCGAATCTTGCGGTCAAACTACTTTCAGCCGGCCGACAGCGACTTCAGGAAGCTGACCACCCCCGCTGCCTCTTCCCCGCCCTTCTCGGCGTGCTTCACCAAGGTAATGCCGTGCGGCCCCTTGGAACTAGCCAGCGCCGGAAAGGCAGCCAGCGTGGGGCGCAGGATGTCCAACCGGCCCATCATGGCGGCCACAAAGATGTCCATACGGGCGCCCTGTTCCAGCAGGAAGCCGGCAATGTCCCTGCGCCCCATGTGGCCGGCGCCGCCAATGGCCGCTTCCCAGTCGCCCCCGCCCCAGTCCCAGGCGGCGTTGAGCAGGCCCGGCTGCTGCCCCAGCAGTTCCTTGGTGCCTTCCAGATTGACGTGACCCGCACGCACGAATTCCTCCACCAAGGCGAGCTCAAGGCGCAGTCCCCGATCTACCTTCTGGGCCAGGGCGGCCGTGGACAGCGCCAGTCCGGCCCCGGCCGTCAAGGCCGCCCGGGTAAAGCTCCTGCGGGAAAGATCGCTGTTCATGCCAGTCCTCCAGTGAGCAAAGTGCGCTCCAGCTTGGACGAACGAACCGCGTTTTCGCTTCCTTAAAAAATGAAGAGAGGCGCCGGCCAGCGAGTCTGCGGTCGGCGGGATTTATAATCATAGGGTTCACAGCCCTCGCGCTGTGGCGCAACCTCGCATGGCTGGCGATTCGATTCTGGTACGCGGCGCTCGGGTCCACAACCTGAAGGACGTCAGTTTCGAAATTCCCCACAATACCCTGACCGTAGTGACCGGAGTCTCGGGCTCGGGAAAGTCTTCGCTCGCCTTCGACACCATTTATGCCGAAGGCCAGCGCCGCTACGTGGAGTCGCTTTCCGCCTACGCCCGGCAATTTCTGGAGCGCATCGAGAAGCCGGACGTGGACTTGATCGACGGCATCGCGCCCGCCATCGCCATCCGGCAGAAGAACTCGACCCGCAACCCGCGCTC
>CAZXVY010000241.1:0-4699 GCA_964644115.1 uncultured Terriglobales bacterium | reverse complement strand
AGATCACCGAGTGCGAGGCCGTGGGCTTCGACCCGGCCGGCAAGGAAGTCACCCGCATACCGCTGGAAGAAAAGATGATCGTGCGCCCGGACAAACATTTGAACGTAACCTAGGAGAGGCGATGAACGCTGAAGTGATCCACACTTTGCTTCGCTCCCGGCTGTACGCCGTGCTGGCGCGCGGCTTCTCTGCCCCGCCCCGGGAAGCGAAGCAGTGGGAATCCCAAGTGGCGGAGACCGGGACGCTGCTTGCGGCTTTCCAAGAACTCCCTGGCGCGGTACCAGTGGCGGATGCTTTGCGCGTCTTCCAGCGCGCCACGGCGGCAGTGACGAATCAGCCGGCGATCGAAGCGGTAACCGCCGATTACCTGGAGCTCTTTGTGAACCTGCGCTCCGGCGCCGGCATTCCGCCCTACGAGACGGAGTACACCGGGGGTTCCAACGACTTCTTCAAGAACCAGCAACTGGCCGACCTCATGGGCTTCTACAACGCTTTCGGGGTGGGCCCCCGCGGTGGGGACGGCTTCCACGAACGTCCCGACCACATCGCCGTGGAGCTGGAGTTTTTCCAGTTCCTGGTGTGGAAGGAATCGCGCGCGCGGGAAGCAGGTGATGCGGAACACGTGGCGGTCTGCGTGGAAGCGCAGCAGGCGTTTCTGTGCGAGCACCTGGGGTGCTGGGCAGAAGTTTTCACCCGAGCGGTGGAGAAGACCGTGGACCAAGGCTTCTTCCCTGCCTTGGCGAAGCTGCTCCTGGCGGCGGTGGCCTGGGACGCCGCCGAGCTGGGCGTGACACTCCGGCAACTCACCGCGCTGCCGCCCCGGCCTCCGGAGCCGGAGCCGATGACCTGCGGAGCCACCGACTTTGTGCCGCTGGAGTCGCTCTGCCCGAGAGGTGAGCCATGAAGCGCTGGCTGGCCGTGATCGGCTTGGTGGCATTCAGTGTAGGCGGCGTCTGGCTGGCCTGGTACGCACGGCATCGCGCCGTCACTCCGCCGGCGCAGTCCGAACCCGCACCCGCGCAAATCGTGATGCATGCGCCCTATCTGGACCGCGCCGCCTCGCTGGCGCCGGACGATCCCGCCTGGCAGCAGGTCGCGCCCGTCCCCGTGCCGCTCACCTACCAGGTCCTGGTCCTGCCCTGGGGCAAGTCGGACAAAGGGCCGGTAGCGGCCCGCGCTTTTCACAACGGCAAGACCATCCACTTCCGCCTGGAGTGGAGCGACGACTCGGAGAACCGCGGCGGGCCGCGCGTGGAAGACTTGCCGGACGCCGCGGCGCTGATGTTCTCGCTCCAGGCTCAGCAGACCACATCCCTGATGATGGGTTTCCTGGGCCGCGTGAACATCTGGCACTGGAAGGCCAACTGGGACCAGGAGGTCTTCGCCAAAGCCCCGGAGCTTCCCGCCAACGCCGATTTCTATCCCTTCGAAAACGACCCAACCTTCTATCCGGCGCAGGCCGCCGGCAACCTGCGCGCCGTGGCCGCGCGCACCACGGCAGTGGAAGACATCGCTTCCGAGGGACCTGGCAGCATTACCCCCAAGGAGAAGCAGATCGTCACGGGACGGGGCGTGTGGCGCGAGGGCCGCTGGCAGGTGGTGCTGGAGCGCGAACTGGGCGCCTCCGCTGCTTTCGATGCCCGCTTCCAGCCTGGACAGAAGATGCAGATAGCGTTCGCGGTCTGGGACGGAGCGCGGGGCGAAAAAGGTTCGCGCAAGTCGATTTCGGAGTGGGTGGAGCTGCATCTGGACGCACCCGCGGGGCAGGTGGCGTCTCAGGAAACCGAACCACGCCAACCCTAGGGGAGGAACCATGGCCACCGCCGTACGACCAGAGCCGAAGCCAGAAGAGCGGCGCATCGACCCGGAAATGAGCGTGCGCGAGATCAACGCGCGCTATCCCTCCTGCCGCGCGGTCTTTGCGCAGCATGGCATGGGCGGTTGCGGCGGCGATCTGGGACCGGACGAACCTCTCGCCTTCTTTGCTGCAGCTCATGGCGTGGACTTTTCCGCGCTGCTCTCGGAACTGGAATACGCTGCCGCTCAGGAGGTCCCGGACACGGTTAGTCCCGCGCTCGATTTCGAAAAAGCACTGGCGCGCGTCTACCAGGCATTCATCAAGAGCGCGATCCTCATCGCCCTGAGCGCGGGCACAGCGTGGGGCGCTTACATCCTGGCCCAGATCGCGCTGCAGCAGTCGTTCCAGGCTCCCAGCTACGCCGGCACCCAGGCGCACGGGCACGCGCAAATCTTCGGCTGGGTGGCGCTGTTCATCATGGGCGTGGCCTACTTCAGCGTGCCCAAGCTGGTGCAAGCCCGGATGCGCAGCCTGGCCCCGGCCTGGACCGTTCTCGGGCTGATGCTGGCGGGCATCGGCCTGCGCGTCCTGGGGTCGGTCGCGGCGGGACTCGAGGTGCTGGTTCCGGTGTCCTCGGCCCTGGAGCTGGTGGCCGCCGCCCTCTTCATCTCCGACCTGGAACTTCTCTTCTACCGCAGCCGGCAGCTGCGGGCCAATTACGAACTCTTCATCCATGCCAGCCTGGCATCGCTGCTTCTGCTCTCCCTTTGGAACTTTGGCCTCACGGTGGAGATTTGGCGCGATTCCGGGAGCGTAATTCCCGCCGCAGCCAACAGCAAGTTTCTTTACCTGGCCGTCTTCGGATTCATCATCAATATGATCCTGGGCTACTCGTTGCGCTTGCTGCCCATTTTCCTGGGACTCAAAGCCACCCGGCAGCCGCTGGTGGTGCCGGCCTTCGCGCTCTTCAACGCCGGCGCGGTGGCGCGCGTTCTGGACTGGTCGGTGGGCTCTGGGCTCCTGACCTTTTCCGGGATGCTGGTTTACCTCGCGGCGCTGCGCGTCTTCGAAGCGCCCGCCGGTACGGTGAAATCTCGCGGCGTGGATGACTCCTTCCCCTGGTTTATCCGCCTGTCGTACACCTGGTTTGCCGTCGCCACCGCCATGGTCTTGGGCGGCGACCTCTACCGCTGGCTCACCGGAGGGGACGCGCCCCACATCTACGTGGGCTCGTGGCGCCATGCCGTCACCGTTGGGTTCATCACCACCATCATGGTAGGGCTGGGTTATCGCCTGTTGCCCATGTTCGGAGGCGTCGACCTGTGGCGTCCCGGGTGGATGCGCGCCTCGTTCTGGCTGCTGGCCGTCGGCAACACCACTCGCGTCGTGTTTGAGCTGGCGACCGGAACCGGGGCGGCCTGGACCTATCGCCTCATGGGCATCTCCGGCCTCCTGGAACTCGCTGCGCTCAGCCTGTTCGCGGTGAGCATCTGGAAGACGCTGAACACCGCTCAGCAGGTGCTCTACAGCCAGGAACAGATTTCCGGCAGCACCCACCTGCGCTGGCTGCTGGCGAACTTCCCCCAGGCGCGCGAAGAGCTGATCCGCGCCGGGTTCCACCATCTGCAGCAGGTGAAGACGGTGCCGCCCTTTGTCAGCCTGGAGCAGGCCGCCAATGTCCATGGGCTGGATGTGGACCGCGTCGTGGAGCGCCTGCGCGCGGCCCTGGGTCCCGCGGTCGCGCGCCCCAGCCAACCAGTCCAACTCAAGGAGAAAGCATCATGAAGGCCTGGATCCTCCAGCATCCGGTCTCGGCCACGGCTCTGGCGTCGACGCTGCTGTTCGCCGCCGTGGCCACTGGTCTCTACGCGACCACGCCTCCGCCCCGGGAGCACGTGATCACCCTGAGCGCGAAACGCTTCCAATACAGCCCCAACATCATCGAGGTGAACCGCGGAGACAAGGTCACGCTCCGCCTGCTCTCCACCGACGTGCACCACGGGTTCTTCCTCGATGGCTATGAGCAGGAGATGAGCGCGCGGCCCGGTATGGATGGCAGCGTTTCCTTCGTCGCCGACCAGCCCGGACGCTACGCCTTCCGCTGCTCCATGACCTGCGGCTCGTTCCACCCCTACATGATCGGGCACCTGCGAGTGAAGCCCGATCTGCGGCTGCTCGCCTCGCTGTGGGCGTTCAGCAGCCTGCTGGCCATTGCCCTGGTCTCGCTGCGGGTCCGGAACGGGGCCGCCCAACCTTCCGGCGACAATGCCGGCACCCAGGAGACACGGCCATGAATCGCGACTTTACTTCACTCACGCCCCAGGAAGCGCTGCACGTGGCGGTCTTCATCGAAGAGCGCAACGCGCAGATTTACGAGAACTTTGCCGCCATGTTCGCCGAGTTTCACGACCCCGAAAGCCGTGAGATCGCGGCCGCCTTCCGCGACATGGCGCAGGAGGAACGGCAGCATGGCAGCGTCCTGCAGAGCCGCTACCTGGAGCGCTACGGCACCCAGCAGTGCGCCCTCACCGACCAGGACGTGCACGACGTCATCGAGGTACCCGAAATGGAGGACGGGGAGATGTTCATCCTGGGCCGCCCGTCTCGCCACAAGGCGCTGGAGGTGGCGCTGGCCGCCGAGCGCCACGCTTGCAACTTCTACAACCGTCTGGTCGAGATTACGCGCCAACCGGAACTGCTCGCCCTCTACCAGGAGTTCGCGGGGATGGAGCGCGACCACGAGTTTTTCCTGGAAGAAAAGATCGCGGCCGAGAAGAGCCGGTCAGGAGGGGCCTGACATGTTCCGCACCGGCCGCCTGCTGGGAGTCATTCCCCTGGACTGGCGTTTTGAGCTGACGCAGTTCCCGATTGTCCGGCGTGTGCTGAAGTCGCGCTGGATGC
>CAZXVY010000240.1:3934-4713 GCA_964644115.1 uncultured Terriglobales bacterium | reverse complement strand
TCATAGTTGAAGATGTGGGCGCGCTCCTCGCAGATGATCTCCTGGCCGGGGCGGGTGTGGATCTTGATGGCGATCTGGTTGCCCATGGTGCCGCTGGGGACGAAGATTGCGGCTTCGCGGCCGAAGATCTCCGCCGCCAGGTGCTCCAGGCGGTTGATGGTGGGATCTTCGCCGTAGACGTCGTCGCCCACCTCGGCCTCGGCCATGGCGCGCCGCATCTCCGGCGTGGGCCGGGTGACCGTGTCCGAGCGCAGGTCCACCACCAGCGCCCGGTGTGGCTTCTCCGGCGGCTCGGCGACGGCTTTGAGTGCGGGCTCTTGGGGCATGGGATCGCAACAGAAACCGCCCCGGCGGGCGGCAACACTGAGTGTAAATAATTTCCCCGGAAAAGGCGACGGCCCCCGTCTGTTTCGCCGGGCGGCCGGCCAAGTTCGGCGGCCTTTGCGCCGCCCGGGCATCCTGCAGGCGTGCAAGGGCCGCGGCCCGGCCGCGGCATCAGCCTATAATGTGGGACTCCCGGCGCAAAAAGGAAGTCGCTGCCGCCTAAAGAGTCATCATGCCCAAGGCCCTGAAACGACTGGCTCGCCGCAACGGATTCCTCTACGTTCTCTACAACACCACGCGGCTTTTCAAGGGCTACTACCCGATCTTCCTCGACTACCCGGTGCGGCCGGTCCCGCGGTACGGGTATGGCAAGCCTCCGCACCCGCAGCTCTACGCGCTGTTTGCCGCGGGACGGGAACGCTACCGCGACCTGCTGCGTGACTTCCTGACCCTGG
>CAZXVY010000240.1:0-3924 GCA_964644115.1 uncultured Terriglobales bacterium | reverse complement strand
AGCCGCCTCTGCTGCGCATTCCGCCGCGCGCGCCCAGGAAGTCCGCCGAGCCGTGCTGGATCAACAACTGGCTGGATGGGCTGGACACCCTGGCGCTCTACTCGCTGGTGGCGCTCCGCAAGCCGGCACGCTATCTGGAGGTGGGTTCAGGATATTCCACCAAGCTGGTGCGGCGGGCGATTCGCGATCACGGGCTCTCCACCCGAGTGGCTTCGATTGACCCACGGCCGCGGGCGGAGATTGATTCGCTTTGCGACGAGGTGATCCGCCGCCCCATGGAGGATGTGGACCTCACTCGCTTCGACGAACTGGAGCGCGGCGACATGCTGTTCGTGGACGGCTCCCACCGCAGCTTCATGAACTCCGACGTTACCGTGTTCTTCCTGGACGTGCTGCCGCGCCTGAAAGCGGGCGTGCTGGTGCACCTGCACGACATTGACCTGCCCTACGATTACATGCCGGAACGCGCGGAATGGTACTACTCCGAGCAGTACCTGCTGGCGGCCAGCCTGCTGGGCGGCCATCAGGGCTATGACATCGTGCTGCCCGCCGGGTTCGTCAGCCAGGAGACGGACGTGATGGACGTCCTGCGCGGGTTCTGGTCGCGGCCCGAGCTGGCCGGCGTGGCGCCCAAAGGCGTGTCCTTCTGGCTGGAAACGCGCCCCGCATCCAACCCCCAATCCGCGGGCTAGATTCCCGCCCTTGCAGCCTACTGAATTTTCTGCGACGCCGCGATGCGCGCGCGCCGCGGGTCATCCGGATCAAGCCCCAGGATGTCGGGCAGGTCGTCGAGGGTGCCGATGGAAACGAAGCGCTCAAACACTTCGTTGGAGAGCAGGCGCCCCCTGGGGGTGAGCAGCAGCTTGCCCTGATGGAGGCGAACCAGTTCGTCTTTCAGAAGGTCGAAGAGGATGCCGTCCAGGTCCCTTACTTCCTGCTCGCCGAATTTCGCCGCTGTCTCTGCCAGGTCCACACCGCGGTTCAACCGCAGTCCAAGGAAGAAGGTTTCCTCCAGGGCCGAGGTTGGGGAGATGATTTCACAGGCGGTCTCGCCGTCCCAACGCAGGAACTCGGCGAGGTCGCAGGGAGTGCCGAAACGAAGCGCGTCAACGCCGGCGTCGCTGAGTTCGCCCTCGGCCGGGCGCAGCATGGAGTGCGCATCCACGCCGAAACCGAAGTAGGGCTGCCGCGTCCAGTACTTCAGGTTGTGGCGGGACTCGCCACCCGGGCGCGCGAAGTTCGAGATTTCGTACTGCCGGATTCCGGCGGCGTCCAGTTGCTCGCAGGCCGCGTTGTAGAAGCGCGTCACCGCGTCTTCGTCAGGCACGAAATGCGCGTGATATCGGGCTCCGCCGGCCAGCAATTCGCGCCCCAGGCGCGAGTCTTCGTCCACCTCCAGCATGTAGACACTGAGGTGCGGGACGCCGGTCTCAACCGCCGCGCTCAACGACTCCTGCCAGCTGGCATCGCTCTGGTGCGGGAGCCCTGATATCAGGTCCAGGTTCAGCTGGCGGATGCCGGCGGCGCGCAGGCGGGCAATGTCGTCCAGCACGATGGCGCGGGTGTGCAGCCTGCCTACGGCCGCGGCTTCGCCGTCCACAAACGACTGCACGCCCAGACTCACGCGGTTTACTCCGGCGGAGACGAGCGCGTCGAGCAGGGGCGGGGTCAGCGTGCCGGGCGCGCACTCCACCGTGATCTCGGCGCCGGACTCGATTTCGAAATTCCGCCGCGCGGCCGCCATCAGCGCAACCAGCTGCTCGGGCGCGAGCACGCTGGGCGTCCCTCCGCCGAGATACACCGTATCCACCTGCCGATCGAAGCGCGCTTCCGCGTTTGCCGCGATCTCCGTCGCCCGCGCCATGTCGAATGCCACCCGTTCCACGTAGGCATCAAACTTCTGTTTCGAGAAAACGTCGGAGGCAAAGTTGCAGTAGCTGCACTTGCTGCGGCAGAAAGGAACGGACATGTAGAGGCCGAGGGGCATTGAATCGTTAAGGGATTGAATCATTGAATCATTGATCAGTTGCATTCGTACAGTGAACCGATGCCACGCACGAGCGGCTTGTTTTTCAATGATTCAATGATTCAATGACTCAATGATTAAATAGTATCTCACCCTGTAACGCCAGACCCGGCGACCGCATCCGATATAGAATCGCGCTCCCTATGTCTCGACGCGTGGTCATCACCGGGATGGGTGTAGTAAGTCCGAACGGCATCGGCAACCACGCTTTCTGCGAGGCCATCCTGGCCGGCCGCAGCGGCGTGGGCCGCATCACCCGCTTCGATACGGCCGAGCTCCCCGTGCAGATTGCCGGCGAAGTCCGCGACTTCGACGAACTGGCCTGGGTGGACAAGCGCGAGCGCAAGCATGTTTCGCGCGTGGTGCCGCTGGCCGTAGCCGCTTCCACCGAAGCGCTGGCGGACGCCGGCCTCGACGCAGCGCATATGTCGCTCGAGGAGCAGCGGCAAGTGGGCGTCATCCTGGGCACGGGCGGCGGCGCCCAGGACTTCTCCGAAGCCCAGTACATCCTGTGGCTGCAAGGGAAAATCAAGCAGGTAAGCATTTTCAGCATCCCCAGCGGAACCATGGGCACCCTGTCCAGCGAAATCAGCATGCGCTTCGGATTGCGCGGGCTGAGCCACGTGGTCACCAGCGGGTGCACCTCGTCCACCGACGCGCTGGGCTACGCGCTGCGCCAGATCCAGGCGGGAGTGCTGCCCATGGTCCTCGCCGGCGGGGCCGACGCTCCTCTGGCCTTCGGCATTCTGAAGGGCTTCACCCTGATGAAGATCCTGACCACGTCCTGGAACCACGCGCCGGAGCGCGCCTCGCGGCCCTTCTCCCGCGACCGGGACGGGTTTGTGATCGCCGAAGGCGCCTGGATGTTCGTGCTCGAAGACTACGAGCACGCGCGCGCCCGGGGCGCCCGCATCCACGCCGAGATCGCGGGCTACGGCTCCACCTGCGAGGCCTTCCACCGCGTCCGCCTGGCGGAGTGCGGGGAAGAGCCCGCGCGCGCCATGCAACTCGCCATGGACGAAGCCGGCATCACCCCAGCAGACGTGCAGTACGCAAATCTGCACGGCACTTCCACGGCGCTCAACGACCGCATCGAGACGCGCGCGCTCAAGCTGGCGCTGGGCGAGCAGGCGGCGCGCACACCCATGTCGGCGCTGAAGTCGCAGATCGGTCACCCGCAAGGCGCGTGCGGCGCCGCCGGAGTGGCCGCCACCCTGGTCGCCATGCGCCACGGCCAGATTCCTCCCACCATCAACCTCGACGTTTCCGACCCCGACTGCGACCTGGACTACGTCCCTGAAGCCGGCCGCCGCGCCCAGATCGAGCACGCTCTGTGCAACTGCATCGCCTTCGGCTCGAAGAATTCAGCTCTGGTGTTGCGGCGGGTTGCATAGGCTTCTTCTTGCCATTTCCCACCATATGTAGTACATGTATTACATGCAGAAAATGCTCACCGTGCGAGTTCCGCTGGCGCTCGACAAGCGCCTGGAAAAGCTGGCCCGTCGCACCGGCCGGAGCAAGTCGTTCTACGCAAAGCGTGCCTTGGCTGAGTTTCTGGAGGAGCAGGAAGACTACTTGATCGCTGTCTCCCGCCTGGAAGACGACCTGCCGTCCATTCCCCTGGCGGAAGTGGTGAAGCGGCTTGGCCTGGACCGTTAGCTTCGAGCCTAGGGCCTTCAAGGAATTCGACCAACTGGATCGCACCATTCAACGCCGCATGGTTTCCTTTCTTCGGCGTTTGCAGGATGCGGACGACCCGCGCAAGACCGGGAAGCCTCTCCGGGGAGAGATGAGAGGACTCCGGCGCTACCGTGTGGGTGAGTACCGAATTGTTTGCTCTGTCAACGACCAAGCCTTATCGGTGAAAGTCGTCCGTGTCGGCCATCGCAAGAGCGTGT
>CAZXVY010000239.1:3619-4723 GCA_964644115.1 uncultured Terriglobales bacterium | reverse complement strand
TGGCGGTAGGTCGCTTTCGTCAGGTGGAGTGAAACCCTATGACGGTAGCAGAAGCGCAAAGCGGTTAGCAATTGGCACTTGGCATTTAGCCAAGCCACGTTCATAGGCCGTTTCGGCAAACAAAAAAGCCTCAGGGCCAAGTGCCAACTGCCAATTGCCAACTGCCTGGGTCCGGAAGGCTATTCGATCTGCAGCGAAGCCACGGCAATCGTATCTCCGCTCACCACGCCGCTCACCGTCACCTTGAAGTCCTTGTCCTTGGAGGAGGCGGCAAGGGCCTTCTTGGCCTCTGCGTTGCCCTTGGCGTCAAACTTGATCACTTGGTTCTCGGCGGTGAGCACGGCGTAGCCGCTGGCTACGCAGTCGGGCATGTTGAGACATTTCTTATCGTGCTTGGCCGCGGCTGCCGCGCCCTTTTCCGCAAGTTCGGCGCTGCACATCACGTCTACCAGGTAGCCGGAGACTTTTTCTTTCTTGCCTTTGTCCCCGGCGAAGGCAGTAGCCACCAGCAGGACCACTCCACCAAGCACAACCAGCGCGCGTTTCATCCGGAAATTCTCCCTCCAAGAAGGTTCAAGCTTCCCGCCGCTGCCGGAGCGGCTGCCAACTGGATGCGCAGCGTAGTTACAAGGTTACACGAAGTCCCTCGACTAGACGCAAACGCGCGCCGCCATTTATTCTTGAAGCATGAAGAAGATTGCCAAGACGGCCGACCGGCAGAGGATCATGGACACCTCCAAGAGTCACGACTGCCCCAAGTGCGGCAAGCCCACTCGCATCGTCAAGCGCCTGAAGGACCGCGAGCGCAGCATCCCCGGCGGCATCTACATTTCCTGCCCGGCTTGTGAGTTTTTCGAGAAGCTGTAGAGACGTAGCTTGCTACGTCTCTACAGCGCAGCCGCAATTTCTTCCACAATCGCCCTTGCCGCTCCCGCCGGATCCTTGCTCCTGGTAATCGGACGCCCCACCACGATGTGACTTGCGCCGGCGGCGATGGCCTGTGCCGGCGTGGCTACGCGCGCCTGGTCGCCGGCGGGGTCGCCCACAGGGCGCACCCCCGGAGTGACGATCAGAAAGTCCGGCCCCAGTTCGTGACGCAACCCG
>CAZXVY010000239.1:0-3609 GCA_964644115.1 uncultured Terriglobales bacterium | reverse complement strand
TACGTGTTGAGGACGGCGGTGGGGGCGTTGACCTGCCGCACCCCGGCGGCTTCCAGCGGAGAAGCCACAACCCCGCCACACCCCGCGGACTTTGCCAGTCGCGCCAGGCGCAGCACCTGGTCCGCGGCGGAACCTTGAACTCCCAGCTCGGTGAGATCGGAATCCTGCAAGCTCGTGAGTACGGTTACTGCCAGGATGATAGGAGCAGAGGCACTAGTACCTGAAGCCTTAACCGCCGCTTCCAGCATGGCCCGCCCTCCGCAGGCGTGCACAGTTAGCAGGCCCACGCCCAACCGCGCGGCAGAAGAAACGGCCCCAGCGACGGTGGCCGGGATGTCGTGAAACTTCAGGTCGAGGAAGACCCGCCTGCCCCCGGCTACCAGTTCCCTGACCACCTGGGGCCCTTCGGCGGTAAACAGCTGCTTGCCCACCTTGAAGGTGGAGGCAGCCTCCCCCACCGCCTCAGCCATGGCGACCGCCGACTGGGCGTCCGGAAAGTCCAGAGCCACAATCAGGCGGTCGGCCGGGGAAAGCTGGCTTACGGGGGTGGGGAGGGTCTGCTTCTGCTTGGCGGGATTGGGCATCCCGGCAAGTTTAACCTACAGGCCGTCGGTAAGCTTGGCCAGGATGACTTCGTGGTGGGATTCGGGGAGCACATCCAACCGGACCCGTACGATGCCCTGCTCACGGAAGCCCAGGATCTCGGCAGCCATGTAGGAGGTATCAATGACCCGGGAGTCTACAAAAGGGCCCCTGTCGTTGATGCGAACCACTACCGACTTGCGGTTGCGCAGGTTGGTCACCTTTACCCAAGTGCCCATGGGTAGGTCGGGGTGGGCGGCGGTGAGCTGGAACATGTTGTAGGACTCACCGTTCGCCGTCTTCCGGCCATGGAAAGGCCTACCGTACCAGGAAGCCTTGCCTACCTGGTAAGGTTTTGCGTTTATTTTCTTATACTTAACTACATTTACAGCCTTAACTACTTTAGGAACGGGCTTCGCCCCCAGGGTGGATGCCATTACAAAAGCCGCCACGAAGCTGGCTAACACTCGTTTCATTCATCCTCCGATCAAGTGTACTTAAACTGTACTTAAACCGATTTGTGAAGCTAGCGATACTTCCAGTTAGGTAAATTATACACAAAATCATAGAAATTGACAAGATAACCGAAGGCCAAGTTCGCGCTCTTCGGAAAACGACACCGCCGCCGGTTTGCGAAGGGTGACGACTTAGGGCTAAATTGACCTGCCATGCCCCCAGCCAGTTCACCGCCGGCGCCTCCCGTCGTACTCACCATAGCGGGCTTTGACCCGTCTTCAGGCGCCGGGGCCACGGCCGACCTGAAGACCATCGCCGCCCACGGGTGCTACGGGGTCGCCTGCCTCACCGCTCTCACTGTGCAGTCCAGCCAGGGAGTTCGCCGGGTGGAGCCGGTTTCGGCGAAGCTGGTATCGGAAACCCTGTGGGAACTGGCTTCTGACCTCAACTTCGATGCGGTGAAGATTGGCATGCTGGCGACCGCTCCGGTAGTGGATGCCGTGGCCCGTTTTCTAAGGCGGGTCAGGCCGCCGAATGTGGTTCTCGACCCGGTTCTGCGCTCCTCATCCGGGGCTGACCTGGCCGCCCCTGACGGATGGCTGCGACTCCGGAAGCGGCTGCTGCGGCTGGCCACGGTGATCACGCCCAACCTGGCGGAGGCAGCCGCCCTGACCGAATTGCCGGTGGAGAGTTCCGGGGAGATGAAATCTGCTGCCGCGCGCCTGCACCGGATGGGTGCGCGCAACGTGGTGATTACCGGCGGCCACCTGGCGAAACCGGTGGATCTGCTCAGCATGGCCACCGCGTCCGGGATCCGCCAGTTCGAGTTCGTTTCAGATCGGGTAGATTCGGAAGCCACCCACGGCACTGGCTGCGCTTTTTCGTCCGCCTTGGCCTGCAATCTGGCGCTGGGAGCAAAGCTCCCTGACGCGGTCCGCCGGGCGAAAGAATACGTCACCGCGGCGATTCAGAATGCGTATCCCGTCGGCGAAGGTGTGGGCCCGCTGAATCATTTCTACCGCCTGGGCGAACCCCAGGGGTTGCAGGCTGCCTCCCAGCCCGCAGGGCGATCCGCGGCCGCTCGCAGACCGCGCAGGTCGTCCGCAAAGCCGAGATGATGACCGGCCCTAACCTGCTCAGCCCGCCCAGCTTTGACGATGAGGATCAATTGAGGGGCGGTGCATTGATTCCACCTGTCGGGGCGAGTCATACTGCTTGGAAGTATAGGGAGACGCAGCAAGCTGCGTCTCTACGGAGGGTTCAAGTATCCCCCCAGTAGAGACGTTGCAAGCAACGTCTCGCGCAACGTTCCGGAATCGAGGCCGGCAAGGGAGCAGCACCATCAGCGAATGAAAAACAAGCACAAGCCGAAGGTCCTGCCGGGCGCCTTTCTCCTGGGGCTGGCACTACTGGCCGGTCTGGATCTTTGCGCCGTCCAAAACAGCGCCCCCAAGGCGGCGATCTCACCAGTTCGGTCTGATCCCCTCACGCGCAGCGGCTTTGAAGCCTACTACAGCCTCGACTACGACGGCGCCATCCGCAACTTCGAGCAGGTGGTGAGCAAGTATCCCGACGACCCGCACGCGCTGAACCATCTGCTCTCGGCGGTGCTGTTCAAGGAGCTGTACCGTATCGGAGCGTTTGACACCAGCCTGTATTCCAACAACAGTTTCCTGGACCGCAAGCAGCTTCCGCCGGATCCGAAGGTGTCGGCCCGCATCCAGGAGCTGATCGCCCGCAATACGGAACTGTGCGAGCGCCGCCTGCGCGCCAATCCCGACGACCTTGATGCCCTGTACGCGCGCGGCGTAACCCGGGGCTCGTCGTCCACCCACATGGGCATGGTGCAAAAGGCCTGGTACGCCGCCCTGAAGAATGCCAAGGGGGCGCGCGCGGACCACGAACGCGTTCTGGAACTCGATCCCAAATTCACCGACGCCCGGCTGATTGTGGGCGTGCACGAATACGTCGCCGGCAGCCTGCCATTTTTCGTCAAAGTGCTGGCCGCGCTGGCGGGATACCGCGGCAGCCGGGAGAAGGGCATCCAGCTCCTTTACGACGCGGGCAACGGAGGCGGGGAGACCGCAGCCGACGCCAAGGTTGCGCTCGGCCTCTTCCTGCGCCGCGAGCAGCGCTTCTCCGATGCCCTGGTTGTGGCCCGCAGTTTGAACTCAGCCTACCCGCGTAACTTCTTGTTCGCGCTGGAGGTGGCCACCGTCCTGAACGACGCCGGTCGCGGCGAGGAAGCCATTGCCGCCTACCGCAAGGTCCTGAGCGATTCCGGCACGTTCTTCCAGCCCCGGCTGGAATTCGCCGCCTTCGGGCTGGGTGAGGCCCTGCGCGGACAGCGCCATTATGCCGAGGCCGTCGAAGCCTATTCCCGGGTGGGCGAGTATCCCCGGGTGGAGAGCGAACTGGTGCAGCGGGCCGAACTCTACGCCGGCGAGGTTTCCGATCTGATGGGCAAGCGGGAGCAAGCGCTCAGCCACTATCAAACCGCAGCCGCTGCGGCCGGCGGCTCGCGCTGGGCCGAAATCGCCCGCAAGCGCATGCAGGAGCCGTACCGGAGTC
>CAZXVY010000238.1:0-4744 GCA_964644115.1 uncultured Terriglobales bacterium | reverse complement strand
TTGCCCTCGCTGGAGCAGGACCTGTTTTCCACGGCCCCCATTTACAAATCTCTGGAGACCGTGCTGCTCGCCGACTCGCTGGCCGAAATGCGCGACCACATGGGCGCCGGCAGCGTCACCCTGGAGCGCGTGCTCCAAGGTAAGGACCCGGCCGAGGTCGCGCGCCTGGCCATTCAGGGCACGCGCCTCGACGACGTCAGCGTGCGCCGCCAGCTTTATGAAGGCGGGGCCAAGGCCATTGAGAAGAGCGACGATCCGCTGATTGTCCTGATGCGCACCGTGGAGCGCGAAGCCCGCAGTGCCCGCAAGACCTACGATGACGACGTGGACTCGGTGACCCGCCGCTACGGCACCGTGATCGCGCAGGCGCGCTTCGCCGCGCACGGCGCGGCCGCGCCCCCGGACGCCACCTTCACGCTCCGCCTCAGCTACGGCGCGGTCCGCGGATACACGGAGAACGGCAAGCCGGTGCGTTACTTCACCACGCTCGGCGGCGCTTATCAGCATGCCAAGGCGCACGGCCAACAGCCCCCCTGGCTGCTGCCGGAAAGCTGGACCAGGAACAAGCGCAAGTTGCTCCTGCGGACGCCGTTCAACTTCGTCTCCACGCCCGACATCATCGGCGGCAGTTCCGGCAGCCCGGTGGTGGACAAGGCGGGCGAGCTGGTGGGCATCATCTTCGACGGCAACATCCAGTCGCTGCCCTGGAACTTCCAGTACTCCGACAAGATCGGCCGCTCGGTGGCCGTGGATGCGCGCGGTATCCAGGAAGCGCTGCGCAAGATTTACGGCGCCGGCGCCCTGGCCGACGAACTCCTCGGACCGAAACCGGAGCGCAAGAGGCCGGGGAGGCGGAGGAGGCAGTAGGCCGCATCGAGACGAGGCCGCATCAGCGGAGGACTTCCCAATCGCTCTCGGGCACGACTGGCGAAACGATGTCACCAAGAATGCGCCCGGTGCCGGCCATGGCGCCAAGCAGCCGCTTCCGGCGCCTGGGCGCGGGTGGGGGAATTAGCTGCGCCACCGGTTCGCCAAGGCGGGTGACGAGAATTGGCTTCCCTGTCTTTTGCACCCGCTTCAGAACACTGTGACACTTCGCCTTGAATTCCGAAATATCCATTTTTTCCATACAGATTGATTGTAGGACGAGCCGTTACACCGGCCAAATACTCAGCGCCGTCCTGCTCAGGATCTGCTCGCGCGTCTCCGCAGAGAGCGGCAGCGCCCGAAAGTCGTCAAGGTTCTTCTTCATATCCGGGATGCCGGGGCCGGGCCAGTCGGTGCCGAACAGCGTCTTCGCGGCGATTTCCTCCAACCGCGGAAAATAGCGCAGCAGCGACTTGGGCGGAATGCCGCTGATGTCCAAGTAGACATTAGGGTGGCGGCGCACCAGGAAAAACGCGGTTTCCATCCATAGCGGGCGCCCGCCATGCGCCAGCAGGATCTTCAGCTTGGGGAAATCCACGGCCACGTCGTCCACGTAGATGGGGTCGCCGTACTTGTTGCGCGCGCCCGGGAAAATGGACGTCCCGGTGTGGATCATCACCGGAATACCGTTGGCTTCAGCGGCGCGGTAAAGAATCTCCAGCTCCTTCACGCCGCTCAGGTACTCGTTGGGATAGAGGAGCTGGTGCGGCGGATGGATTTTGATCATGCGGATCCCCAGCCGCACGATCTGCTCCACGTCGGCCAGCACGTTCGTGGTGTGCCGGGGATGAATGCTCCCGCAGGAGATCAGCCGCGCCGGATCCTCCTTCACGTAGGTAGCCACGAAGTCGTTGACCTCGGGCGTCAGCCCCATCACCTCGGGCGCCACGTAGTTGATGAGCGCGGCGCGGTCCACCCCCACCGCGTCCAGGTGCTTCAGGAACGCCCGCGGCGACTTGCACATCTCCTCAATCTCGGCAAAGTTCTCCCGCTTCCTCTTGATCGCCGCTAGCGCGGCGGGCTTGAAGAGGTGCATAGGCATGATGTGGACGTGGCAGTCGGTGATCACTCTTTTGTCTCCCGAGCGCAGCGAGGGAACCCTACTCTAAACCGGCGGTCTATGGGCGATCACGGCCGTCGCTGGTCGTTAGTCGGCAGTCGTCAGCAAGAACGCGGAGGAGCCAGACTTCACAAGGAAGCAACTCCTCTGTGCCTCCGTGTCTCCGTGGTGAAGAACTACCCATACGCCGCCGCCAGCACCGCCCGCTTGGTGAACACGCGGATCATCTCCCGGCGGTACTCGGGGGTGAGCGCGGACGTGGTGAGCGGCTTGGCCAGGCGCGCGGCCAGCTCGCCCACCACCGTGGCCGAGTGCTCGTCCACTTCCCTGCCTCGCAGGGCATGCTCGGCGTTGGGCACCAGCAGCGGCGCGGGATTCACGGCGGTGATGGCCACCCGCGCGTCCTCCACTTTGCCGTTGGTCTGCTTCAGGGCCACGGCCACGCCCGCCAGCGGATAATCAATCGAGCCGCGGACGCGCAGTTTCCTGTAGGCCCCGCCCCATCCCGCCGTCGCCTCCGGGAGGAAGACGCGGGTGAGCAGCTCGTCTTTTTCCAGATTCATGCGCGCATCGCCCACGTTGGTATAAAAGCGGCTCAGCGGGACCCGCCACGTCCCCCGCGGCCCGCTGATTTCCACCTCAGCGCCCAGACATAGCAGTGCGGGCGCGGTGTCTCCGGAGAACACGGCCCAGCACTTCTTCCCCCCCGGAGCCACGTGGCACAGGTCGCCGTCCTTCTTGATGCAGAAGCCGCAAGACTTCCGCCAGGCCAGCGACTGGTTGTACCACAGGCAGCGCGTGTCCAGGCACAGGTTGCCGCCCAGCGTCCCCAGATTGCGCAGGATGGGTGAGGCCACGATGGCCGCCGCTTCGTGCAACACGCGGTAGTTGCGGCGCAGGAATTCGGAGTCCTCGATGGCGGTCAGCGTCACCAGCGCGCCAATCTCGACTCCCTGCCCCGGCACCGTGCGCACGCGACCCAGCTCTTCGATGCCGCGGATGTCCATCACGTACGGCGGCGCAAACAAGCGCTGCCGCATCGAGGGCACCAGGTCCGTGCCGCCGGCGAGAATCTGCACGCCGCCCTTGTGCTTGCCCAGCGCTTCCACCGCTTCAGCCACGGTGCGCGGACGCAGGAGTTTGAATTCTGGAAGACTCATGTTCTTCCCACCGCGAAAGACACGCTCTTGGACAATGTGCGATGTTTGATGTTCGATGTGTGATGGTGAGGCACGAGCGTACATTCACATCGCACATCACAGATCGCACATTGCACATCACACATTCTTCTCTCCCTCGCGTCGCGCCGGATCCTGCGGATGCCGCTCCGGGCCCTTGCCCTGATAACACAACGCGCCGCCGTGCTCGCGGAAGCCCACGGGACGCGTCGGGTCGGAGTTCTGCGTGAGATCGAGCTTCTTGTCGTTTTTCTTCGCGCGCAGAGCCGCCAGCACCCGCTCGGGCGTGAACGGTACTTCTCGCAGGCGCACGCCCACGGCGTCGTAGATGGCGTTCGAGATGGCGGGGATGGTGGCCGCCAGCGAGCCTTCGCTGCATTCTTTGGCGCCGAATGGGCCTTCCGGATCCACGCTCTCCACGATGATGCATTCGACTTCCGGCGACTCCATCGCCGACGGCGAGCGGTATTCCAGCAGTCCGGGGTTCATCAACAGGCCGTCTTTCCAGACCATTTCTTCCTCGAGCGCCTGGCCCAGTCCCATCCACACCGAGCCGATCACCTGGCCTTCGACCGAAACCGGATTCAGCGCGCGGCCGCAGTCGTGTGCCGCCCAGATTTTGTTCACCGTGACCACGCCCGTCTCTTCGTCCACCGTCACGTCGGCCACTTGCGCCGCGTAGGAGTATGCGGGGGAAGGGCCCACGCCCCCGCCCTTGTGCTTCCCGCCGCGCGCTTCCTGCGGTGGAGCGTAGGAGCCGGTGCCAGTCAGCGCGCCGTGGAAGTCAATGGCGGCGACCACCGCCTCCTCGAAAGTCATGCGGTCTTTGGGACCGGTGTCAGCGCGTTTCTGCTGGACGGAACCGCGCAGGATCTGCCCTTCAACGCGCCCGGCGACCGTCGCGCCGCCATTCGCCGAAGCAGCAAGCTCCGCGCCGTGGCGTGTGAGCACGTCGTCGCGCATCAGCACGTCTTCGGGAGCGCAGTCCATCTTCTTCGCGGCCGCCGCGACGATCTGCTGCTTCACTTGCTCGGCGGCGCGCAGCGTGGCGTTGCCCGCCATGAAGGTAACGCGGCTGGAGTAAGAACCGATGTCAATGGGGGTCAGGTCGGTGTCGGCGGCGATCACTTTCACGCGCCCCAGCGAACAGCCCAGCGTCTCAGCGGCAATTTGCGCGGTCATGGTGTCTGAACCCTGGCCAATCTCGCTGGCCCCGGTGTAGACCACCACCCCGCCGTCGCGGTCCACCTTGATATTCACCGTGGAGTGCGGCATGTCCGAACGGATGATGGAGTTGGCTGCCCCGCTCACGTAGTGGCTGCAGCCCAGACCCAGCCCGCGTCCGCGTTCTCGCTTCCCTCGCAGCACGTTCCACCCCGAGCGCTCCACCACTTTCTCGATGCACTCCGGTAACCCGTAGCTCTGCACCCTCAGCCCGTTCACCGTAACGCACGGAGGCTTCAACAGATTGACGCGCCGGATGTCCGCCGGATCAAGCTGCAGTGTTGCGGCGATTTCGTCGAGTTGCGACTCGAAGGCGAAGCGCACGTTCACCGTGCCGTGTCCGCGCATGGCGCCG
>CAZXVY010000237.1:0-4749 GCA_964644115.1 uncultured Terriglobales bacterium | reverse complement strand
AACGCAGCGCCGAGTCCACCGCCTTGCGCATGGCGCGGCGGAAGCCCACCCGCTTTTCCAGTTGCAGCGAGATGGACTCGCTCACCAGTTGCGCATCCAGTTCCGGCTTGTGCACTTCCTGGATGTCAATGTAGACGTCGCGTCCGGTGCGCTTCTGCAGTTCCAGCTTGAGCTTGTCGATTTCCGCGCCCTTGCGCCCGATGATGATGCCCGGCCGCGCCGTCATGATCAGGATGCGCAGCTTGTTGCCCGGGCGCTCCACTTCCACCGAGCTGATGCCCGCCGACTTGAGCTTTTCCCGGAGCTCGGCCTTCAGCTTGATGTCTTCCAGCAGCAGCTTGTCGTAGTCGCGCTCCACGAACCAGCGGGACTTCCAGGGCTTGTTGTAGCCCAGGCGAAATCCGTACGGATGTACTTTTTGTCCCATGATCCCCTCGTTACTTCTTTCCCGCTTTGCCCGCGGCTGCCGTTGCCGGCGCCGGCGGCGCGGACCCGCGCCCGCGCTCGGCCAGCAGAATCTCGATATGCGCCATGCGCCGCTGGAAGCGGAAGGCACGCCCCATGGGCGCCGGACGCACGCGCTTCATGCGCGGCCCTTCGTTGGCCACCGCGCGCTTCACATACAGCCGGTCCAAGTCCACTTCCAGTCCCTTTTCCTGGCTGAGGTAGTCGGCGTTCTTCAGCGCCGAGCGCAGCACCTTCTCAATGTCCGGCGCGCAACCCTTCTTGGTGAAGGTGAGCACATTGAGCGCGTCCTCCACCCGCCGCCCCTTGATGAGGTCGAGCACCAGCCGCGCCTTCTGCGGCGACAACCGCAGGAACCGCGCTTCCGCCCTGAATTCCATGTCGTCCTCTCTCCTCCGCGCCTACGCCTTGGGCCCCGCGGGAGCTGCCGGCGCTGCCGGAGCCGCCGTCCCGGCCGCGGGCACGATGGCCCCCGGCCCGCCGGGTATGCCCGCCGGCCGGGCCGCCACTTCCGCCACCCTCACGGCGTGCGCCTTGAAGATGCGGGTGTGGCTGAACTCGCCCAGCTTGTGCCCCACCATGTTCTCGGTGATGTACACCGGGATAAATTTGCGCCCGTTGTGCACTCCGATGGTGTGGCCCACCATTTCCGGCACCACGGTGGAACGCCGCGACCAGGTGCGCAGCACCTTTTTCTCGTTGCGCTGGTTCATGGCCTCGATGCGCCCCAGCAGCTTCACTTCGACAAACGCGCCCTTCTTGGTGGAACGTGGCATCGGCTACTTGCTCCTGCGACTGACAATGAACCGGTCAGTCCGCTTGTTGTTGCGCGTCTTGTAGCCGCGGGTGGGCTTCCCCCACGGGGTCACGGGATGGCGTCCACCCGAGGTCTTGCCTTCTCCGCCGCCGTGCGGGTGGTCCACCGGATTCATGGCCACGCCGCGGGTGGTGGGCCGGATACCCAGCCAGCGCTTGCGCCCCGCCTTGCCGATGGTGATGTTCTCGTGGTCCAGGTTTCCCACCTGGCCGATGGTGGCCATGCAGTCCACCAGCACCTTGCGGGTCTCGCCCGAGGGCAGTTTGATGAGGGCGTAGTCTTCTTCCTTGGCCACCAGTTGGGCGGCGCCGCCCGCCGAACGCACCATCTGCCCGCCCTTGCCGGGCCGCAGCTCGATGTTGTGCACGGTGGTGCCCGGGGGAATGTTGCGCAAGGGCAGCGCGTTCCCCACCAGGATGTCGGCCTCGGGGCCGCTCATCACTTTCTGGCCCACCGCCAGCCCCTGGGGCTGCAGGATGTAGCGCTTCTCGCCGTCGGCGTAACTCAAGAGCGCAATGCGCGAGGAGCGGTTAGGGTCGTACTCCACGGAAGTGACGGTGGCGGGTACGCCCGCCTTGTCGCGCTTGAAGTCAATGAGGCGGATCTTGCGTTTGTGGCCGCCGCCCTGATGCCAGTTGGTGATGTCGCCCGCGTTGCGCCGCCCGCCGGTGCCCTTGCGGGTCATCGTCAGCGGCTTGTAAGGGCGGTTGGTGGTCAGGTCGTCGCCCGTCACCGTGGTCTGGAACCGCCGCGTCGAGGTCGTCGGTCTGTAGGTCTTGATGGCCATAAATTCAGCTCTAAGCCTTTGGCTCTTAGCTCCTAGTTTTCTTCCTCAATTCGCGCTTCCGGCAAGAAACCAGAAACCCGAAACGAGAAACCGTCTTTACAGGTTCTGCACGTACTCCGGCATTTTCTCGCCCGCCTTCAGCCGCACGTAGGCCTTCTTCCAGTCCGGGCGAAAGCCGGCGAAGCGTCCGCGGCGGCGCTCTTTGCCCGCGAAGTTGGCGGTGCGCACCGAGTCCACCTTCACCTTGAAAATGGTCTGCACCGCTTCCTTGACTTCCGTCTTGGTGGCTTTCGCCGCCACTTCAAAAACCAGCGTGCGCTGCGTTTCCTTGACCAGGTGGCCTTTTTCGGTGACCACCGGGCGGCGAATGATCTGATAGGCCGATTTCACTTCGCCCCCTCCCGCTTGCGGGCGCGCGGCGCCGCCGCCTTCAGCGTGTCCTGCAGCTTCTCCATCGCGGGCCGGGAGAAGATGGCGCGGTCATAGCGCAGCAGGTGATAAGGATGCACCTGCGTGCTGCGCATCGTTTCCACGCCTTCCAGGTTGCGGGAACTGAGTTCCAGGTTGCGATTCTCGCCCGCCGCGTCCACCAGCAGCGCCGTCTTCTTCACTTCCAGGGCGTCCAGCGCCTTGCGAAATTCCTTGGTCTTGGCCTGCGCCAGCTCAAAGCTGTCCACAATGGTCAGCTTGCCGCCCTCCAGCTTGGCGGCCAGCGCCGAGCGCAGCGCGCCCAGCAGCTTCTTGCGGGGAAAAGCGTAGTCGTAGGAACGGGGCTGGGGCCCGTGCACGGTGCCGCCGTGCCGCCACAGCGGCGAGCGGATGGAGCCCACGCGCGCGCGTCCCGTGCCCTTTTGCTTCCACAGCTTCCTGCCCGAGCCGGAGACCAGCGCCCGGTTCTTGGTGGCGTGCGTACCCTGCCGCTGGGCGGCGCGGTAGTGCTTCACCGCTTCCCACAGCAGGGCTTCGTTCACCTCGCCGAAGACTTCTGCGGCCAGTTCGAAGCTGCCGACTTTTTTCCCGGTCAGATCTACGACATCAATGCTTGCCATGGCTATTTCTTCTTCCCAGCCGCTGCCCGTTTGGCGGCCTTCAGCGGGTCAATGGTGGTCTCGCCGGCAAAGCCGCGGCGCTCGCGCGGCGGCTTGAGGGCCTTGTTGATGACCACGTATCCATTCTTCGCCCCGGGCACCGCGCCTTCCACCATCAGCAGGTTTTCGTCCAGATCCATGCCCACCACCCGCAGGTTGCGGACGGTGACGGTAGCGTCGCCCATGTGTCCGGCCATTCGCATGCCCTTCATCACCCGCGACGGGAACGACGAAGCACCGATTGAGCCCTGCACCTGGAACATGTGACCGTGCGCCTTGGGCCCGCCGGCGAAATTGTGCCGCCGGACTACGCCCGCGAAGCCGCGTCCCTTGCTGGTGCCGGTGACGTCCACGAACTTGTCGTTCTGAAAGATGTCCACCAGCACCCGGTCTCCCACCTTGGCGCCGTCGCCTTCCCCGGCGCTCACCATTCCCACTTCCTTCAGGAAGCGCACCGGCGGCAAGTTGTTTTTCGCCAGCCGCACGCGTTGCGGCTTGGGCAGCCGGCTCTCCTTGACGAACTCCACCAGCCCAATCTGCACCGCGTCATAGCCGTCGCGGGCCGCCGACTTCCGCTGCGTGACCACGCACGGGCCGGCCTGCAGCACGGTGATGGGGCGCACGTCGCCCTTCTCGTCGAAGAGCTGCGTCATGCCGACCTTCTTGCCCAGGATTCCGTTGACCATATTTTTCGTTCCCTCATCATGCCCGCCACTAGCGGCACTGTAGGACCTTCCACGCATGGCTCTTGGCTAAGAGCTAAAAGCCAAGAGCTACTAGCTATTTGTGTTCCTTGCCGAAGGCCTTGATCTCGACATCCACGCCCGCGGGCAGATCGAGCTTCATCAGCGCGTCCACCGTCTGCTGGGTGGGCTCCAGAATATCCAGGAGCCGCTTGTGGGTGCGGATCTCAAACGCTTCCCGCGACTTCTTGTCCACGTGCGGCGAACGCAGCACGCAGTACTTGTTCTTCACCGTGGGCAGGGGAATGGGCCCTGCGATCTGTGCCCCGGTGCGCCGCGCCGTTTCCACAATCTCGCTGGTAGAAGTATCCAGCACGCGGTAATCGTAGGCCTTCAACCGAATCCGTATTCTTTGTCCGACCAATTTATTTTCCTCTGCGCTCTCTGTGTCTCTGGGATGAAAGCCCTAAGCGATGACCTCGGAGATGGCGCCCGCGCCCACCGTGCGTCCGCCTTCGCGGATGGCGAAGCGCAAGCCATTCTCCATGGCCACCGGGGTGATCAACTCCACTTCCAGGGTCACGTTGTCTCCCGGCACCACCATCTCCGTGCCCGCCGGCAAGGTGGCCACTCCGGTCACGTCCGTGGTCCGGAAGTAAAACTGCGGCCGGTACCCCTTGAAGAACGGCGTGTGCCGCCCCCCTTCTTCCTTCGTCAATATGTAACATTCCGCCATGAATTCCGTGTGCGGCGTAATCGTCCCGGGCTTCGCCAACACCCGCCCGCGCTCCACGTCCTCTTTCTTCGTCCCGCGCAGCAGCGCCCCGATGTTGTCTCCCGCCTGCCCTTCGTCCAGGAGCCTGTTCAACATTTCCACTCCCGTCACCACCGCCTTCTGCGTGTCGCGGA
>CAZXVY010000236.1:0-4781 GCA_964644115.1 uncultured Terriglobales bacterium | reverse complement strand
CCAGCTGCAGTACAAGGACCAGGAAGCCGCCGTCGGGGCGGACGATTAGCGGCGCAACGCTCCAAGCCTCTTGCGTTTGTCATCCCGAGCGAAGCCCGCCGCGGCGGGCGCAGTCGAGGGATCTTGGTTTTGGACCGGTTAGACCCATGGGCTCGTCAGTTCGAGCGTTGATCTTCGGCACCCTCCTGGCCACGCTCTCCTTCGCCCAGGACGACTGGTCTCCGCGCTACGTCCCGCCGCAGGCGCCAAACACCGCGCCGGCGGCGCAGCCGGTGGCCACTCCGCAGCAGGCGCCCGCCACGCCGCCGGTGAAAGACTACTCCGAGGACGAACCCGCGGCGCCCGCCGCTTCGGCGCAACCATCCACTCCTGGCGCCGGCGCCCCTGCCTCCCCAGCCATGACCGCACGCGAGAAGGAACTGCGCGAGATCGCGGAGCGCTTTGCGCCCGTCTTCCATCAGCGCCTGGCGGGCACGGCCGACGACCACCGTTTCGACTATCCCACCAGCTTCGACTTCGACGGTGACTGGGTGGGCAACAACAACTGGAAGAATGCCGGCGATCCCAACCACAAGCTGTGGTCGTTCGTGTACTACTCGGTGATCGAGGGCGAGGACCATTACTACATCCACTACGCCGTCTTCCACCCTCGCGACTGGTCGGTGGCGGAGCCCGCTTACACCAGCATCCTCGACAAGCTGCAGGACAAGTACAAGGACATCATCGGCGACAAGACCCGCAAGGAAGTGGAGTTCAATCACGAGAACGATCTGGAAGGCGCGCTGGTGATTGTGGACAAGTGGGCCGAGGGCGGGCCGGCGGTGATCGCCGCCGAGACCGTGGCCCACAACCACCTGCTGCGCTGGGTGACGCCCGAGGCCACTCACCTGCGCATCACCTCCGGCCTGCCGCGCAAGCGCCTGCGCCTGGAAGACGGGCGGCCCGTGCTCTACATCGAGTCGCAGAAGCACGGCATCCATGCCTTGCAGGCCGAGAAGCCCAGCGAGCCCGAGCCCATCCTGGTCCTGCGCTACGGCAAGTCCATGGAGTTCTCTCAGGTTAAAGGCGATGAGGCCACGTACGAACTGGTTTCGATTTACAAGACCTGGTGGAAGCACGGACGCGAAACCCGCGAGCCCAACAACACCTTCGGCACGGTGGTGGACTTCGGCGACGGTTTCTGCGAGGTGAAGGGCGCGCGGCGGCCAGCCTGCGCGTTGGACAAGGTGGGCGGCGCTATCCGCGGCGACCACCTCCGCCCCAACGCCTCCAACGCCCCCTGGAACTGGAGTGATCTCGACGACAAGGAACTCACGCCGGGCGCGTGGTTCTTCGACCCGGCGCACATCCTGCAGCGGCACTTTGGCCAGTTCGACTCGACGGAGAAATACCTTTTCAACCCCTACCTCGGCATCGAGCCCGGGGAGCCCGGCGCCGCAGCGCAGACGGCGCGCTGATGCGATTCCTGATTTCGGCGGGCGAGGCCTCCGGAGAACTCTACGGCGCGCAGTTGATCGCTGCGCTGCGCCGGCGCCTGCCGGGTGCGGAATTCTTCGGCGTGGGCGGCGAGCGCATGCGCGCCGCCGGCTGCCACACCGTGGTGGACTCGGCGCGGCTGTCCGTGGTGGGCATCAGCGAGATCGTCTCCCACCTGCCGCGCATTTACGGCGACTTCCGCAAACTGGTGCGCGCCGCGGATGAGCGCAAGCCCGATGCCGCCGTCGTCATTGATTCGCCCGCCTTCAACTTCCGCGTGGCCCGCGAGATGCACCGCCGCGGCGTGCCCGTCATTTACTACGTGTGCCCTCAGCTCTGGGCCTGGCGCGAGCGGCGCGTGGAGCGCTTTCACAAGTGGGTCAAGAAAGCTCTGGTGATCTTTCCTTTCGAGGAGCAGTGGTACCGCGAGCGCGGCGTGCACGCAGAGTACGTGGGCCACCCGCTGGCCGACCGGCCGCCGCCCGAAGTGGGTCGTGAACCCTACGCCGCAGAATACGGGCTGGATCCTTCCCGCACTTGGATCGGCCTTCTGCCCGGCAGCCGCAGGAAGGAAGTCCTGATGAACCTGCCGGCGCTGCTGGAGGCCCCCAATCGCCTCAACGCTCGCTTCAACGACCGCTTCAACGAGCGCTTCAACGAGCGCCTCAAAGATCGCTTCCAGTTTCTGCTGCCGGTAGCTTCCACCCTCGACCGCGCCTGGATGCAAAGCCTGATGCCGGCGGGCGGGACGCACATTCGGCTTGTGGGGCAGGCCTCGAGCGCGCTGCCACACCTGCGCGCCGCCGCCGTGGCCAGCGGCACCGCCACCGTGGAGGCCGCGCTCGCCGGCACACCCATGGTCGTGGTGTATCGCGTGTCGGCCCTCACCTGGAAGCTGGGCCGCGGCCTGCTGCGGGTTCCCTTCATCGCCATGCCCAACCTGATTGCAGGCCGGGAAGTGGTGCCCGAACTGGTGCAGTCGGATTTCACTGCGGGCAAGGTGGCCGCGAAACTGGAGGAGATTCTCCCCGACGGCCCCGCTCGTGAGAAAATGCTGGCTGGCCTGGCGGAGGTGAGTTCCCGGCTGCGGTCCCCGGGCGCTTCCGGAACGGCCTCGGAGCGCGCTGCCGACGCGGTCCTCAAGGCCCTGGCTTGAAGCACCCGGTGGAAGCGGCGCGGTGCATCTTTTCGCGCTGCGGACTCATCGAAATCAACATAACCCGCGTACTCATTCTGGAGAACGAATACCCTTTATGGCGATTGCACGCTGGCGCCTCACCGGTTTCCTGACCATCCTTTGCGCTCTTCTCGCAGCTCCCGCCTTCGCGGCCGAAAAGCCGCGCCTGCGCGTGGACGACTACCGCATTGACGCCGAGCTGTTTCCCAAGGACCACCGGCTGGCGGCGCGCGTCCAGGTGAAGTTCACCGCGCTCGACGACATCGCCATCGCCATCTTCGAGTTGCACAACGCGCTGCGCCCTTCGCGGGTCACCGACGCCGAAGGCCGGGAACTTTCCGCCGAGCGCGTGAGCCAGGATTCCACGGTGCGCGTGGCCCTGCCCGCCGGGCTGGCGCGCGGCGCTTCCACCACGCTGACCATCGAGTACGAAGGCGTGCTGCAGTCCGCGGCCGATAGTCCCGTCTACGGGCTCAACCTGGCCTACGTGGGCGAAGAGACATCTTTTCTGCTCTATCCCGGGCGCTGGTTTCCGGTGAGCGGCTACCTTACCAACCGCTTTACCGCCACCATGAATATCACCGTGCCCGCGGGGATGCGCGTGATCGGCAGCGGGAAGAGTTCAGTGGCTGCCACGGTGGTGCCCGCGCCCCCGGCGCGCACTCCCGGACGGCCCGCGCCCCGGACTGCGCTTCCCCCCGCACCTCCGTCCGCGCATCCATCCGGCCCAAGGCAAACCTACAGCTTCGTCTGGGACAAGCCCAGCTTCCCTGGAACCATCATCGCCGGCAAGTTCGAGGAGACCGTGGTCAGCGCCGGCGGAGTGGACCTGCGCCTTTATTTCAAACCGGAGAAGGCGCCGTTTGCCGGCGTTTATGCCGAGACCGCGGAGAAGGAGTTCCAGATTTTCTCGTCGCACTACGGCGCTGCGCCCTCCAGCCGGCTGAACCTGGTGCAGCTACCCGACGAGACCCTGCCCTCGGTGTGGGCGCCGGAGATTGCGGGCATTGCCAGCCGCGCCATCCAGGAAAAATCCAACTACCGCTTGCTGGCTAACACCATCGCCCACCAGTGGTGGGGCGTGAGCGTGAGCCCGGCCACGCTGGATGACGCTTGGATCAGCGAAGGCCTGGCGCGCTACTCCGAAGCCCGTTACGTGGAGTTTGCCGCCGGCGCAGCCGGACTGGAGGAAGTGACCAAAGAGATGTCCGTGGGCGCGCTCGCCTATGACACCGTCCCACTCTCCCGCTCCGGAGGCCTGGAAGTTTTCTCACCCGAGTTTCAGTCGCTGGCCACCGAGAAGGGCGGCATGATCATGCACATGCTGCGCTGGGTTCTGGGCGAAGCCGCCTTCGACAAGACCATGCGCGACCTCTACCGTCAATACGCTGGCAAGTCCGTGACCGCGGACGATTTCCGCAAACTGGCCGAGGCTGCCCACGGCGACCGCCTGCTGGCCTTCTTCTCGCAATGGCTCGACTCCACCGGCGCGCCCGAATTCCGCAACAAGTACACCGTGTTCCGCGTGAAAGACGGGTTCCGGGTGGTGGGCGAGATCGCCCAGGACCTCGACCTGTTCCGCATGCCGGTGGAACTGCGCATTGATACCGACGGCCCCACCGAGCTGCGCCGGGTGGATGTGGCGGGCACGGCTTCGCCCTACTCCGTCGCGGTGAAGACCAAGCCGCGCCGCATCCAGATTGATCCCAACAATCGCGTGCTCAAGAGTTCGCCCGACCTGGCGGTGCGCGTGGCCATCCTGCGCGGACAGCAACTGGTGCAGCAGGGCGCGCTGGCCGAAGCCCTGTCCGAGTATCAGAAGGCGCTCGACGCCAACAAGAACAGCTCCCTGGCCCACTACCGCATCGCGGAAGTGTTCTTCCTGCAGCGCAACTACCAGGCCGCGGCCAATGCCTACCGCGACGCGCTCAACGGCGACGGCGAGCCCAAGTGGACCGAGGTCTGGAGCCACGTGCAACTGGGCAAGATCTTCGACCTCACCGGCCAGCGCGAGCGCGCCATCCGCGAGTACCAGGAGGCCCTCAACACCAACGACAACACCCAGGGCGCCCAGGACGAAGCCCGCCAGCACATAGCCACGCCCTACGATGGCAAGAGCGGGAACTAG
>CAZXVY010000235.1:4564-4820 GCA_964644115.1 uncultured Terriglobales bacterium | reverse complement strand
CGCCAGTCCCGACGCCCCGTACCAGGCCACCAGGTCCACGGTCGGCAGCAGGGCGTTGCGCGCCGCCTTCTGGTTGATATCGCGGTTGGTAAGGTCAATACGCGCTTGCGAAAGCTCGGGCCGGTGCTGCATGGCGTCGTTCAGCAGTTCCTGGATCGGCACCACCGGTTCCTGCGCCGGAAGCTGCATGGCATCCGTGGGGATCACGGGCGCGGCGGCGAGGCGCGCATCGCGCAGGTCGCGCGTAATGGCGTTC
>CAZXVY010000235.1:0-4542 GCA_964644115.1 uncultured Terriglobales bacterium | reverse complement strand
GCACGATCTCAATCGGTGCCAGCGTCCCAATCTCCACCTGCTTGCGGTTGTCAGAGAGCGTTTTCTCCGCCAGCGCCTGCGAGCGCTCCCGCACCTTCACGTCCTCGTAGGCGTTCACCAGGTCCCAGTAGATGTTCTGGATCTGGCTGACGGTGGAGATCACTTGGTTGCGGAACGCGACATCGGAAATTTCCCGGTTGTTCTTGGCGATGCGGATGAAGCGGGTGTTCGGTCCCAGCCCGAATCCCGAGAGCAGCCGCTGCCGCATGGTGAACCGGAACCCCGAGTTCAGTTCTGGGACCAGCGTGCCGAACAGGCTGTTGGTGGTAGCCCGCGAGTTCTGAAAGGCCACCGACATGCTCGTGCCGGTATGGAACGCCTGGAAGTAGGAAAAATCGGCCGTGCCCGTGTTCTGCTGGAACCTCAGCTGGCCCGTGGTTACGGCGTTCGACAGCGGAAACGACGCATGATTGATGCGCAGCGTCGAGCTCAGTACCGGATCGAAGGAGTCCACCGCCGTGCCCACGCCGAACGTGGTCAGAACCTGGCCCGCAGCCCCGCTTCCTGCGCCTCCCGCGCCCGCCGTCGTGCCGCCCGCCCCGGCGCCCACGGCTCCGGTGCCGAATCCGCCCACCCCGCCTCCGGGCGTGCCTTGCACCAGGCCGGTGGCCACGCCACGCACCGTCCCTCCCGCCTTGGTGCGCAGCAGGTCGGTGTCGGCGATGGACAGGTTATAGCGCGCAATCGCCAGATCGAGGTTGTTTTCCAGCGCCAGCGCAATGGCCTCGCTCAGCGACAGCATCAGGTTGCCGTCCTGCATCATGCGCTCGATGCGCGCCGTATTCGACACCCGCGGCTCGGGTACCATGCGCGGGGCATAGGGGGCCACAAAGTTGGGCAGATGCGAGCGCGGCTTGGAATAGTTCACCGGCTCCTGGGCCAGGACCGCTGCCGGCGCGGCCAGCGCCAGAATCAGTACCATCGCCGTCAGGCGCGACAACACGGGAACACCACACGTAGGACGCATTCTCTCTCTCCCTGAAAAAAAGCTCGCGAACAGTACTCGAACAGTAAAAGACTGCGCAGACGCGAAAGCGTCAACGCCTAGATACGGATTTCGACCGGCCGTGGTTCAACCCCTCGCCGTGTGGAAGCGGGCGACCTCGCCCGCCCTTGGCCCCTAATCCTCGGTGCAAGCGGGCGACCTCGCCCGCCTCTTGGCGGCACTACCTCGCCGTCCTTGAGGTCCACCTTGAGGTCCAGCGGAATCCGCTAGTATATCTCAGGCCCGCGCGGGCTTCTGCTACCCCGGCGAAGCCGTGGGCGCTACCCCGGCGAAGCCGTGGGCAGCCGCCCTCTCATGCGCAATTTCAAGCTGGTGCTCTCCTACGACGGCTCGGAGTTTCACGGCTGGCAGGTCCAGCCCGGCCTGGCCACGGTGCAGGGCGCGCTGGCCGAGGCGCTGGCCCGCCTCACCGGCGAGCACGTGCTTCCCCAGGGCTCGGGACGCACCGACGCCGGCGTCCACGCCCTCGCCCAGGTGGCCTCGGTGGCGCTGGCCTCGCCCATCCCCGCTGCTAACCTGCGCACCGCGCTGAATGACGTGCTGCCACCCTCGGTGCGGGTGTTGAATGTGGCCGAAGCCGCTGCCGATTTTCACGCCCGCCACTCCGCCCGCGCCAAGACCTATCGCTACCGCATCTTTCGCCACGCCATCTGCCCGCCCTTCCTCGCCCGCTACGTGTACCACCATCCTTTTCCCTTGGACGAGGCGGCCATGCTGCGCGCTGCGAATCTTGTGGAAGGCACGCACGACTTCACTTCCTTCGCCGCCGCCCCCGAACCCAGCGCCCCCGAACGCAGCCCACTAAGAGAGCCGCCGGGTCAGCCCGAGGAAGACGCAGCCAGGGGGAGCACGGAAGCGGAAGCGCTGGGCAACCGGCGCACCATCTTTTCGTCCGCTTGGGAACGCCAGGGCGAGGAACTCGTCTACAGCGTGCGCGGCTCGGGCTTCCTGCACCACATGGTTCGCAACCTGGTAGGCACGTTCCTCCTGATCGGGAAGGGAACTCTCGACCCGCCCGGCCTGCGCCGCATCCTCGAGCTCAAGCAACGCTCCGCCGCCGGCTCCACCGCTCCCGCGTCAGGGCTGTACCTGGTAGGCGTAGAGTATGATGAGTGAGAAATTCAAAATTAAAAATGCAAAATGGGGAGCAAACAATAAGAATAGCTCTTCTATTTTGCATTTGGCATTTTGAATTTTGCATTTCATAATGGCCACCCAGCCCCAGATCGTCCCCCGGGAAATCATCTCGCGCAATCCCGCCACCGGCGAGGTTCTGGGACGCTTCGATTGCGCCACCACCGCCGACGTGCGCGCCGCCGTCCTGGCCGCCCGGGACGCGCAGCCCGCCTGGCGCAACCTGGGGATACGCGAGCGCCTGCGCGTGGTCCGCAAGTTCCAGCGGCTGCTCTACGACCGCAAGCGTGAAATCTCGCAACTCATCACCCGGGAGTGCGGCAAACCCTGCGTCGAAGCGCTGCTCACCGAGGTGGTGGTGGTGCTGGACGTCTGCCGTTTCCTGGCGGACAACGCTACTGATTTCCTGCGCGCCGAAACCATCCCGCACGCCAACCCGGTGATGAAGACCAAGTCCGGATCGCTGCTCCGCGAGCCTTACGGAGTGCTGGGGATCATTTCCCCGTGGAACTACCCCTTCTCGATTCCTGCCAGCGAGTCGCTGGCCGCGCTGGCCGCGGGCAACGCCGTGGTGCTCAAGCCTTCCGAACTCACCCCCATGGTCGCCCTGGAGCTGCACGACCTGCTGCTCCAGGCCGGGGTGCCTCAGAGCGTGTTCCGCGTGGTGCTGGGCGACGGTTCCACCGGCGCCGCGCTGGTCGAGGCCCCGCTCGACAAGATCATCTTCACCGGCAGCGTGCCCACCGGCCGGCGCGTGGCGCAGTCGGCCGCGGCGCGCCTGTTGCCGCTGGTGCTGGAGCTGGGCGGCAAGGACCCCATGCTGGTGCTCGACGACGCCGACCTCGACGTCGCCTCCAGCGCCGCCGTCTGGGGCGCCTTCGTCAACGCCGGCCAGACCTGTTTGTCCGTGGAGCGCTGCTACGTGCAGCGCCGCAACTACGAAAAGTTTCTCGAGCTGTGCATGGGCAAGACCCAGCAACTCAAGGTGGGCGATGGCCTGCGCTCCTCCACCGAGGTCGGCCCGCTCATCAGCGAGCGCCAGCTCCACCTCGTCGAGGAGCACGTGGAAGAGGCGCGTCTGCGCGGCGCCCGCATTCTCGCCGGAGGCATGCGCCTGCGCGACCTGGGGCCAACCTTCTACGCCCCCACCGTCCTGGCCAACGTGGACCACGGCATGCGCATCATGCGCGAGGAGACTTTCGGCCCGGTGCTGCCGGTGATGGCCTTCGACTCCGACGCCGACGCCATTCGCCTGGCCAACGACTCCGACTTCGGACTCGCCGCCAGCATCTTCACCAACGACCGCCTGCGCGGGGAAGTGCTCGCCGACCAGATCCAGGCGGGTACGGTGATGATCAACGACGCCGTGAGCTGCTACGGCATCAGCGAAGCCCCGCATGGCGGCGTGAAGGCCAGCGGCTTGGGCCGCACCCACGGCCGCCTGGGCCTGGAAGAAATGGTCCGCAGCAAGTACGTGGACGCCGACCTGCTCCCCAACGCCCGCAAGGTCTGGTGGTACGGCTACGGCGAGGACTTCAGCGCCCAGATGGACGGCTTCGTGGACTTCCTCTTCGCCCGCTCTCCCTTCCGCCGCCTGCGCGGCGGACTGAAAGCCGCCGCCGCGTTTCTCCGCGACGGACGAATATGAACGAACCAAGCCAGCCCGCCTCTGCCGTAGCGCCGTGATCGCGCGGCACATCCACTAACCCCTCCCACCCTTCGTGACCTTCGTGTCCGGCGCCTGCCCCGATTCCATCGGGGTGGTTCGCTTTTCCATGCATTACCCCGCGGCCAAACTCGGTTACAATGCCCCCAGAACGTCTCTGCACGAGGCCCGAACTTGTCCACCGCCACGCTTCCCCATCTTCCCAAGCACAGGCTCAAGACCAAGATCAAAGCCGGCCAGCGCGCCTGCAATGAGAAGAATGAGAAGGGGAAGATCTGTGCCGGGCATCTGAAGCGCTGGTTTTACTCGGTAGACGTGAAAGAGCAGGCCTGCGGCGACCTGGAACAATCCTTCGGCCGCGACGCCGAAATCTACCGCTGCGAGCGCTGCAAGACGCTCTACCTGCCGCATCCCGACGAGCCGCGCGGCCTCAACGTGGCCGGGGCCGGCCAGCTTTCCGTGTTCGGCCTCACCGTCGCCCCCAAGGCGAAGGCCGTCACGGCCGAGGAGCAGAAGAAGTAGGACAGAGGCGGTTTCGGAGGGGCACGGCTTTTTCGGAGGGGTACGGCTTTAGCCGTGCCGATAGAAGATAGTTTTTTAAGATTGTCATCCCGAGCGAGTCCGACCGAGCCCCGACTTGTCGGGGCGGAGGGAGGACGAGTCGAGGGATCTTGGT
>CAZXVY010000234.1:0-4833 GCA_964644115.1 uncultured Terriglobales bacterium | reverse complement strand
CGGGTACCCCTGGGCCTGGAGCCGGCGGGCGCCGCTGGCGCCCTGATAACGCTCCATGATGTTCAGCAGGGCACGGGCCACCAGCGTCTGCGCTTCTTCCCAGCTCGTGGGTTCCCAAAGGTCCTCACCCCGCCGGAAAAACTCGCGCTGCGGCAACCCGTTGGGCTGGCGGGGAAAGCCGGCTTCGACCCAGCGTTTGAAGCCGCGCCGCACCATGGGCTGCTTGACGCGATACGGCCCGTACACCCGCCGCATCACGGTGTAGCCCTTCAGACAACCCCGCGGATTCCAGTTGCGCGTGGCCTTGTTGCCGTACAGGTCCTGGTAGTTGTGGACGTTGTAGTCCTGCTCCGTGCGCACCACGATGCCGTTGCGCACGAAGGCCCGCAGGCGGCAGTTATGGGTGTCGTTGGGCGCGCAGACGAAAGTGAAGGTGCGGTCGTAGCGGTACTGGTCGCGATACACCTTCTCCCAACCCCGCGCGGGATAGGCTTCCAGAGGATTGGGAATGGTCGGCTCGAGCAGTTGCAGCAGCGGCTCGGCCTTGGCCAGCAGCGCGAGCAGGCCGGTCTGTCCGGCCAGCGCGAGAAACGTGCGGCGATCAAGTTCACTCATGGGGCGCCCCTTGTTGCCAACGTCTCCTCAGTCAGGTGACCGCGTGCAGATATGCATAGCTGCGGATGCATGGGGCGGGCTGTGACCCGGGTCACCGTTCTGTGTGATGGCGCTCACAAAGAGATTGCAGACCGGTGGTTATCCTGTCCTCGATGTACTTTGCGGACGAGGAGGCAGCGTAATCCCCTTCTTGCCGGCGAATATTCACCGCTGCCTGGCGGCGCGGAAGAACGATACGCTCCGGCATTGGAGAGGAGACTCGTGAACAATATTGGACGCACGGCTGCCCACTTCGACTTCAACCAACGGCCTCTGGTAGCCATCTGGGAGGTCACGCAAGCCTGCGACCTGGTCTGTGCCCACTGCCGCGCCTGCGCGCAGCCGCTGCGCCATCCCCTCGAGCTTTCCACCGCCGAGGCCCGCGCCCTGATCGACCAGGTCGCTGAATGGGAGGTCCCGGTCTTCGTGCTCACCGGCGGCGATCCGCTCAAGCGCCCAGACATCTTCGAGATCGTCCAGTACGCCGCCGAGCGCGGCGTCCGTGCCTCGCTGACCCCTAGCGCCACTCCCCTGCTCACCCGCGACGCCATCGCCGAGCTGAAACGCCGCGGCCTGGCCCGCCTGGCGGTCAGCCTGGACGGCTCCACGCCCGAGATCCACGACGCCTTCCGCGGCGTCCCCGGCGCGTGGGAGCGCGCACTCCAAGCGGTACGCTGGGCCGAGGAATGCCACCTGCCGCTGCAGATCAACACCACCGTCACGCGCCGCAACCTGGCTGACCTCGACAACATGGTTGCCCTGCTGGAGCCGCTGCCCATCGTGCTGTGGAGCGTCTTTTTCCTGGTGCCCACGGGCCGCGGCCAGCTCGCCGACATGGTTTCGCCCGATCAGGCCGAGCAGGTCTTCCGCAAGCTGTACTCCTACGAGAAGTCAGGCCGCACCCACTTCCACATCAAGACCACCGAAGGCATGCACTACCGGCGCTTCGTGCTCCAGCAGCGGGCAGCCGCGCGCGCCAACTGTGAAGCCGCGGCCCAAGCGGCCATCTTGGAGGAGATCGCCCACGCCCGCCAGGGCGTCAATGACGGCAAGGGCTTCATGTTCATCTCCCACGTCGGTGAGGTTTATCCCAGCGGCTTCCTGCCGCTTCCCGCGGGCAACATCCGGCGCCAGCCGCTGGCGGAGATCTACCAGCGATCGCCGCTGTTCCTCTCCTTGCGCGACCCCGGGAACCTGAAAGGGAAGTGCGGCGCCTGCGAGTTCAACGACGTCTGCGGCGGTTCCCGCGCCCGCGCCTTCGCCGTCAGTGGCGACGCCTTTGCCGAAGAGCCCTGCTGCGTGTATCAGCCGGCCTGAAAGGATTGGCCGTTTACCAGGCAGCGAGTTGATACGCTCCTAGTGGCTTCCGGCGGTGTCTACACAAGCCGGAATCACGGCGTCGTGCGCGGGCAGGTCCAGCTTCTGTCGGAGGCGCTTCAGGCCCAGCAGGGCGGCCCCCAGCGCGCACACATACTCACAGTCCTCGGGGACATCGACCTCGATGCCCAAGCGTTCCTGGAGGGCCCGGACCATGCCTTGCTGGCGCGCCACGCCGCCGATGAGCGTCAGTTGCTTCTCCAGGCCCACACGCCGCAGCAACGGGATGGCGCGGTCGGTGAGCGAATCATGGATGCCGCGCAGAATGTCTTCCACGCCCACGCCGGCACTCAAGTGGTTGATGATTTCGCTCTCCGCCAGCACGGCGCAAACACTGCTGATGGGCTGAGGATTGACGGCCTGCAGCGACAGCTCGCCGACCCGCTCGAGATCTACTTCCAAGTACTTCGCCGCCCGCACGATGAACATGCCGGAGCCGGCGGCGCACTTGTCATTCGTCTTGAACGCGCGCACCCTGCCCGAGGCTTGGAGGCCCACAGCACGGGTGGACTGGCTGCCAATATCGAGCACGCATTCGGTTTGAGGTAACAGGTGTCGGGCGCCCCGCGCCGCGCTGGTGATTTCGGTGATCTGGATGTCGCGGAAGCCGACGTTGTAGCGCCCGAAGCCCGTACTGGCCACGTAGTCGATCGCGGAGCGCTGCAGTCCGGCCCGGTCCAGGGCCAAGCCCAGGGCGAGGGCCGCCGCTTGTTCCAGGTTCACACCGCTGCGTACGTGTCCTTTCCCCAGGACGTGTGGCCGGTCCTGGTCCCGATCCTGGAAGACGATTACGGCCTTGGTGAAGCCTGCGCCGCAATCAATGCCCGCTGCGCGCGCCATGTTCCGGCCTCCAGACGGCGAATTCGAAGCTCTGATCCAGCTTCTCCAGGGCGAAGAGGGCGGCGCCAATCGCGCCCATGAAGTGGGCATCGGGGCTCACCTGGAGCTTCGCTCCCAGGATCTCCTCCAGCGCTCTGACCATGCCCAGGTTGCGGGCCACTCCGCCGGTGAGGGTGATGTCCGGCTGAATGAGCACCCGGCGCGCCAGCGAGAGCGTGCGCCGAGCGATGGCCAGATGCACGCCGCCCAGGATGTCTTCCGCCTTTTTGCCCAGGGAAAGATAGGACAGGATGTCGGATTCCACGAACACGGTGCAGACGGTGGTGATCTTGACCGGTCGCGTCGCCTGGAGCGACAACGGACCGATCTCGCTGAGGCCAATACCCAGCACGTCGGCGGCATTCGCCAGAAACCGGCCGGTACCGGCAGCGCACTTGTCGTTCATCACGAAGTCCAGCACCTCGCCGTTCGCCCCCACGCTGATGGCCTTCGAATCCTGCCCGCCCATGTCGATCACGGTCCGCGTCCCCGGGAAAACGTAATGAGCGCCCCGCGCGTGGCAGCTGATCTCGGTCATCTGCGCCTGGCCGAAGGAAACCTTGTACCGTCCGTAACCCGTGCCCACCACGAACCCCACCTCGCTGGGGTGGATGCCGGCCTCTTGACAGGCCACCTGGAACGCATGTTCGGCGGCCTTGCGCACGTTCGCTCCGGTGTCCACCAGGGCACGGGCGACGATGCTCACCCCTCCGTTGTCGGCCAGGATGGCCGCCTTCGTCTGGGTGGAACCGACGTCTACGCCCGCCGCGAGTCTCATGGCAGCACCTTCAGTTCGGGAGCCGGTTTCGGACCCGCTTGGGCCTCCGCAACCGCGGGTTCGAGCCGCCGCCGGCCCGTCCGCTTGCCATGTTCCAGGGCTTCGAAGAAGGCGTCGATGCGGTTCTTGATCTGCGCTTCCGAGAAGTATCGCGGATCCTCCAGGTCCGACTCGATGTACAGCGTCGGCACGCCCACAACCCGGGTGAGGTAATCGCGCATGTCGCCTTGTCCCGCTGAAAAGAGCCGGCAGCTCTTCACGAAGTGCACGATGACACCGTCGGCGTTCCATTCTTCGACGTAGCGGCGAATCTGGTCATAGCGCTGCAGGTAGTTGCGGTTGGTAACGTTGTGCGCCAGCATGTGCAGGGCGACGGACTCAAAGGGCTTTTCCGGGTCGTGCCGGAAGCCGAATTCCCAGAGTCCGCCCACCGTGGAATAGGTGGAGGCCACGGCGCACGCTTTCCATTTGGCAAACATGTCGCGGAAAATGCGGAAATGGGGATAGGGCGGTGGCCCTTCAAACACCAGCCGGAACTGTTCCTGGTCGTACACGCCTTCCCCACGGTCCACCTTCTGCTGCATTTCCTGCAACGCCGCTTCGAAAAACTCCACGCCCTCGCGGCTGGCCCGATACACGTAGAGCGGCCCCATGAGCGTGATGGCGTCGAAGTAGGCATCGAAGGGCGCAGGCGTGCGTTTCGACAGGTGCTTGATCTTGGACCAGGATTCCTCCACTTGGCTGGAGCAGAGCACTGCCTCCCGGAAGCGATCAAGATCGAACTTCCTGCCCGTGATCTTCTCCAGCACCTGGATCAGCTCCTGGAGCTGGCGCACCACGTACTGGACATCCGCCGCCGTTGGTTCCGGGCCCCTCAGGAAAGGCACATCGAGCACGTACAGCGGGGCGCCGGTGAGCACGGAAACGTGCTCGAACCACTTGATGTAGGTATTGCAGCCCACGAAATTGCATAGCACCAGGGAGGGCTTAGGCAGCTTGCCGCCGGTGGGCGTGAGTCCCTGGAGATAGGAACCGATGTCGGCCTTGACGTAGGCGCAGTTGTCGGCCGCATAACCCAGTTCTTCGGCCGCCAAAATCGGTCCCAGCGACTGGTGACGGATGGCCAACTGCAGCGCGTTGACCTC
>CAZXVY010000233.1:4019-4869 GCA_964644115.1 uncultured Terriglobales bacterium | reverse complement strand
CCCAGCCTTGGCCGAGCTTTCTAACATTCCGAGCGCAGCGAGGAATCCCTATACCGGCAGACTGTCCGGGTTCATTCCCAGCCTTGGCCGAGCTTTCTAACATTCCGAGCGCAGCGAGGAATCCCTATACCGGCAGACTGTCTGGTTCATCCCCAGCCTTGGCCGCGTCTGATATTCTGACCGCTCTTTTCACCCGGACCTTCTTTCTCGGAGAAAACGTGTCCAAGATTCAGCGCGCCATCCTGAGCGTGACCGACAAGACCGGACTGGTGGACTTCGCCCGCGACCTGGCGGCGATGAACGTCGAGCTGGTTTCCACCGGCGGCACCGCCAGGCTGCTGCGCCAGGCCGGCATCCCGGTGCGCGACATTTCCGACCTCACCGGCTTTCCCGAGATGCTCGACGGCCGCGTCAAGACGCTGCATCCCAAGGTGCACGGCGGCATCCTGCACATTCGCGCCAATCCCGAGCACCTGAAAGCGGTGGCCGAGCACGGCATCGCCCCGCTGGACATGGTGGTGGTGAACCTCTACGCCTTCGAGAAGACGGCCTCGCGCCCGGACGTGAAGTTCGAGGAGATCATCGAGAACATTGATATCGGCGGGCCCTCCATGGTGCGTTCCGCCGCCAAGAATTTTCAGGACGTCGCCATCGTCACCTCACCCGGCGACTACCCCGCCCTGGCGGCCGAGATGAAAGCTTCCGGCGGCGAGCTCTCCGCGGCCACGCGCTGGCGCCTGGCGCAGAAGGCGTTCGCGCTCACCGCCGCCTACGACGCCGCCATCGCGTCCACGCTCGAGCAGATTTCTCCCGACGGCGCCCCCGCTGCCAGCGCCGAAGGCGATGCCAG
>CAZXVY010000233.1:0-4009 GCA_964644115.1 uncultured Terriglobales bacterium | reverse complement strand
GCTTCCACTCTGGAACGCATGTCGCCGGAAGCTGCTCCCGACGGTTCCGCCGTCGGCACCGGCGGTGAAGCCCAGGCCGGCGGCGGACTTCCCGCCACCGTCCGGCTCCTCTTCGGCAAGAGCCTCGACCTGCGCTACGGCGAAAACCCGCACCAGCGCGCGGCCATGTATTCCGACGGCTCGGGCCGCGGCGTGGCCAACGGCCGCCAGCTCCAGGGCAAGGAACTTTCCTACAACAACATTGTGGACCTGGAAGCGGCGTGGAACCTGGCCCAGGAATTCACCGAGCCGGTGTGCGCCATCGTCAAGCACACCAATCCCTGCGGCACGGCCACGGGCGCGAGCCTGCTCGAGGCCTACAGGAAGGCGCTGGAGGCCGATCCGGTCTCGGCCTTCGGCGGGGTCATCGGATTCAACCGCCCCGTGGACGGCCCAACCGCCGAGGAAGTGGCCAAGCTGTTCGTCGAGGCCGTCGCCGCGCCTGCGTTCGACGATGCCGCACGCGCCGCCTTCGCTGCCAAGAAAAACCTGCGGCTGCTCGAGGTCGTGCCCGCGCCGCCCCACTGGACGCTGAAGCACGTTTCCGGCGGCGTACTCGTGCAGGACGACGACTTCCGCCCGCTCACCGACGCCGACCTCAAGGTGGTCACCACCCGTATGCCCACCGACGCCGAAATGCGCGCATTGCTCTTCGCGTGGAAAGTATGCAAGCACGTCAAATCGAATGCCATCGTCTACGCGCGCGACGGACAAAGCGTGGGCGTGGGCGCCGGCCAGATGAGCCGCGTGGACTCCTGCAAGCTCGGCGCCATGAAGGCCGTCCTGCCGCTTGCCGGCACCGTGGCCGCCTCCGACGCTTTCTTCCCTTTTCCCGACGGCGTCGAGGAAATCGCCCGCGCCGGGGCCACCGCCATCATCCAGCCCGGAGGCTCAGTCCGCGACCCGGACGTGATCGCCGCCGCCAACCGCCTCGGCCTGGCCATGGTGTTCACAGGAGTGCGCCACTTCCGCCACTGAATGGACCTGATTGCAGGTGCCCCTCGTTCGCGCCGCGCATTTCGGCGCTAACGTGGGAGGGCGTGAGAGACCAGAAACCAGAAACCAGAAACCGGGAACGAGAAACCATCCGCTGAGCAGCGTACAATGGACATACTGGGGCTGTTTTTCGGCATCCAAACGTGGGATGCCGTAGCGCATCCAGAAGGACCTGAATGAAACTTCTCTCCGCCCTCCTCGCAACCCTACTGATCGCGCTGCCGGTCGTCTCACAGGCAGAAGGGGCTCAGTCTCCGGCTACCGAATCCAGGCACAAAGCCGGCGAAGACGCGGCGCCGGCGTCCACGGCCGCGCCCAAGGCCCCGGACCGCGCTGCCGCTTACTACCACTACTCGCTGGCCCACATCTACGAAGAACTGGTGACGGTGTACGGGCGCTCGGAGTTTGCCGGCAAGGCCATCGAGGAATACAAACTGGCGCTGGAGAACGATCCTGCTTCCGAATTCCTGAACGCCGAACTGGCCGAGCTCTATGCCAAGACGGGACGCATCCGCGACGCCGTCCTCGAGGCCCAGGAAATCCTCAAGCGCGATCCCAAGAACCTCGAAGCGCGCAAGCTGCTGGGGCGGATTTATCTGCGCTCCCTGGGCGACACCCAGTCCGGCGTGCAGTCCCAGGAGATGTTGCGCCTGGCCATGGAGCAACTGGAAGAAATCGTCCGCCTGGAGCCGCAGAACGTGGAGAACCACCTGCTGCTGGGGCGCCTCTACGTTCTGAACCGCGACGTCGGCAAGGCGGAGTCGGCCTTCCGGGCCGCCATCAACCTGTCTCCCTCGTCCGAGGAAGGGATCATCAATCTGGCTTACCTGCACAACGAAGAAGGGGAATCAGGGCGGGCCGTCGAAGTGCTGGAAGCGGTGCCGGCGGAGCAGCGCTCCCCCAAGATTTACGCGGCTCTGGGTTTCAGCCACGAGCGCATGCGCGACTTCAAGAAGGCCATCGCCGCGTATCAGGCGGCGGTGGATCTGGACGGCGAAAACCTGGAATCCCTCCGCGGCCTCGCCCAGAACCTGGCCAACGACGGGCAGAGCGAAGCCGCGCTGGAGCAGTACAAGCGCCTCAGCCAGGCCGATCCGCAGGATGCGCAGAACCATCTGCGCATGGCGGAAATCCAGCGGCGCAGCGGCCAACTGGGTCCGGCCATGGAGAGCCTGAAGCACGCCGAAGCCCTGACTCCGGGATTGCTCGAAGTGGCCTACAACTTTGCCCTGGTCCACGAAGCCCAAGGCAACGTCGCCCAGGCGGTGGAGATCATGGAAGGCCTGCTCAAGCGCACCGCCAAGTCGGGCGGCGACTATTCCTCCGGCGAGCGCGGCAATCGCGCCATTTTCCTGGAGCGCCTGGGGACCCTCTATCGCGACACCCAACGCGGCGAGCTGGCGCTGAACTCGTTCATGGAACTGCGCGATCTGGGAGGCGAGTACCGGTCGCAGGCCTGGCGGCGGATTATTGATACCTACCGCATTCAGCGGCAGTGGCCCGAAGCTGCGCGCGCGGCCGAAGAAGCTGTCCGCGAGCTTCCCGAGGATCGCAGTCTGCAGTTCGAGCTGGCCATGCAGCAAGCCGGCAGCGGCCAGGGCGATGCCGCCCTGGCCCGCGTCCGCAGTCTGCTCAAGGGAAGCGATGACGACCGCGAAGTCTATGTCGCGCTAGGGGATATCAGCACCCGGCTGAAGCGCTGGGCAGATGCCGAAGACGCCCTCGCCCAGGCCGAGCGTCTCTCCCGCAAGCCCGCGGAGAAGCAGCTTGTCTTCTATTTGCAGGGATCGCTCTATGAGCGGCAGAAGAAGTTTGATGCCGCCGAGCGCCGCTTCAAGCAGCTCATCGCCGACGACCCCAACAATTCCAGCGCTCTGAACTACCTGGGCTACATGCTGGCCGACCGCGGCGTCCGCCTGGAGGAAGCGCTGGGCTACATCCGCAAAGCGGTCGAACTCGATCCCCAAAACGGCGCTTACCTCGACTCCCTGGGCTGGGCCTACTTCCGCATGAACAACTTTGAGCTCGCCGAGCAGTATCTGCTCAAGGCCATCGAGCGCATGCCCAGCGACGCCACCATCCACGACCACATTGCCGACCTCTACTTCAAGACCGGCCGGCTGAAGCTGGCAGCCGCCCATTGGGAGCGCGCCCTGGTGGAGTGGAACCGCGCCCTCCCCGTGGATGTGGATACCTCCGAGTTCGCCAAGGTGCAAAAGAAGCTGGAGCAGGCCAAGGTCAAGCTCGCCCGCCAGAACCGCGGAGAACAGTGACCTGTGATCTGCGATGTGTGATGTAGGAAGTGCGATGTGTGAACAACTTCATGCTTCGCACATCGCACATCAAACATCGCACATCACACGTGAGTGATACACTCCCCGCATGCTGGCCGAGTACGCGGTGCGCGCCGAACACTCGCGCGGGCGGCGCCATCCCGAGCCCCCGCATCCCTACCGCGACGCTTTCCAGCGCGACCGCGACCGCGTCATCCACTCCCGCGCTTTCCGCCGCCTGCAAAACAAGACCCAGGTCTTCACCCGCCGCTTTTCCGACCACTTCCGCAACCGGCTCACGCACACCATTGAGGCGGCGCAGATTTCCCGCACCCTGGCCGCTGAACTGGGCCTGAACGTGGAACTGGTCGAAACTCTCGCCCTGGTGCACGACATCGGCCATCCCCCCTTCGGGCACGCCGGCGAGAAAGCGCTGGACGCAGCCATGCGCGCCCGCGGCCATTCCTTCGACCACAACCTGCACGCCTTGCGCATCGTCGAGGACTTCGAGGTGCGCTACGCCGGCTTCCGCGGCCTCAACCTCACCTTCGAGGTGCGGGAAGGCATCATCAAGCACTCCCGCGCCTACGACCCGGCGAAATCCCCCGAACTTGCCGAATACCTGCTCGACCTGCGCCCGCCGCTCGAGGCCCAGCTCATCGACCTCACCGACGAGGTCGCCTACAACACCGCCGACCTCG
>CAZXVY010000232.1:0-4877 GCA_964644115.1 uncultured Terriglobales bacterium | reverse complement strand
AGGTCTGCAAAACCTTTATACGTGGGTTCGATTCCCACCCGCGCCTCCAGCTTTTTCTTCCATTTACTTGCAACGCCCGCACTTACCGCCGACGTGTGACTTCGCTCTCGTTTGCTTTCCATGGGGCGAAATGGGCGAGACCGTGTAGCCCGCCAGCGCACCTACCACTCCAAGGCAGGCTTGGATTACAAGTTGGCGCGCAAGGGCGCGCCCTGGTTACCGAATGAGCTCAGGAATTGCCGACTGCTTCCCCTCCGGGCCCATCGCGGTGTAGCCGCCGTCGACGGCGATATCGGTTCCGGTGATGAAAGAGGCGCCGTCGGAGCAGAGGAAGAGGACAGCCTGGGCGACTTCGTCGGGTTCGCCGACGCGGCCCAGGGCGTGGAAGCGTCCTCCGACTTTATCCGTCAGCGCGCGATCTCCGTGGGTCCACTCATTCATCAGGCGGCACCAGATCCATCCTGGGGAAACGGAGTTGACGCGGATCTTGTCGGCCGCCAGTTCGAGCGCCTGCGAGCGGGTGAGGTGAATCATGGCTGCCTTGGTGACCGGGTACACGCTGCGGCCGGGCTGGGCCACTTTGCCGCTGACGCTGCCGAAATTAATGATCACGCCACCGCCGCGATTCACCATGTGGGGACGGCAGGCCTGCGCCAGGATGATGCCGCCCACCACGTTCACGTTGAAGGCGTCCAGCCACTTATCGCGGCTCGTCGGGAAGCCGTCATCGGCGTAGACGCAGGCGAGGTTAATCAGGAAGTCCACGCCGCCGAATGCCTTTACGGCGCGCTCCACGCACGCTGCAATCTGCGTGTCATCGCGCAGGTCAGTCTGGAGGAACAGAACGCGCTCGCCCAACTCCGAGGCGATGGCTTGGCCGCCCTTGGCGTCCACATCGGCCACAGCAACCTTAACTTCGGCGTCATGGAATCCACGCACGACGCCCTGCCCCAGCAGGGTTGCACCTCCGGTCACAATCGCGACTTTGCCTTTGAGTCCTTGCATGTTTCCCCTCTCCCGTCTTAGCCGCGACTCGCCGCTTGCGGCACCGGCTCCTGCGTTTCCACCTGCTTTTCCCAGAAGCGACGGCCGGGCGGCAGCGGTGCGGTTCCCGGATGTCCGGAGGGCCTTCCCAGCGCCTGGTGCACCTGGGCGCCGGCAATCTTAACCCTTCCGCGGATGGCGGACCACAGCCAGTGGCGGCCCGTCAGCTTCTGGATCAAAGCACGTACCTTCGCCCTGTCGTGAAACGCCTCCGTGATATGTGCGGGATCGTCGAAATTTTCGACGAAGGCATCGGCAATGGCCTGGCATCCGCGTCTGTCGTCCAGTTCGCCGCTCGAGCCGTACTGGGCGATCAGCAACTCCTTGCCCGGGTCCGTCAGGGGCTCGAGCAGTGTGTTGTTGAACATGTCGATAAAGCGGTGGCGCGCCCAGAATCGTTCAAAGGTGCCCTGCATCCACTCGGCATCGAACGACTGGTCCTGGCGCTCCAGAATGCAATTCACCAAGTTGCGCGCCATTTTGTTGCCGTTGTTGGCGCCCTGGCCGCCTATGGGGTCGAGCGAATGCGCCGTGTCGCCCACGGCAATCACCGGCCGCCCGGATGGAAGAATGCCCACCGCTTTCCTTACCTCGGGAACATAGCTGCCCACCAGCCAAGAGTTCTCATCCGCCAGTTCAGCGCTCTGGATCCACTCGGCATCCCAGGGGACCATTTCCCGCGTGACTTTCTTGGCAATCTCCAGGGCCTGCGCGCCGGTCTTGCAGCCGCGGAACTGGTCCATGGGGCCGCCCTCCTTGGCTTCGAACACGCAGCTCCAGGCCTGTTTTCCGTCCTTGTGAAACCAGGGAACCCAGAAACACTCGCCGTAGCGCCCGAAGAAGTTGAACTTTACCGGGAGGAAAGGACAGTACTCCAGGTGCATGGGAATGCCGACGACATTGACCATGGCCAGCAGCCGCGGAGGCTTGGTATAGAAGCTGCGGCCGTTATCGCGCTGAAACAGTTTCACGGCCGGGCCGCGGCCCGCGGCCACCAGGGTCAGGTCGTGCGCCGCGGCGACCTCTTCCAAACGCGGGATGGTGACCTCCTCGATCAGGACCTTGCCGCCGATCTTTTCCAGGTCCTCGATCCAGCGAGCGCTCTGCAGGCGCAGGTCAATGGCCAGGAAGGGGCGCGTCAACCGCCCCATCAGGGTCAGCAGCACGTTGCCCAGCTTTCCTGGAACGAAAGTCAGGTGGACGCCCTCGCCCTTGGGCGCGAGGTGGTCCCAGTGGTTCAGGCCCAGTTCACGCTCCCACTCCAGCGACATGTCGAATCGGGCGGCCGTGCCCGTCGGCCGGCTGCGCTGCAGGAAGTCTTCCGCAGACTTGTCGGAAAAGAGGCTGACCTCATAGCCCTGCCGGCGCAGCGCGTGCGCAACCAGCAGGCCCGCCTGCCCGGCCCCAATGATGGCGACGTTTCTCATCGTTCGCTTCCCCGTCTTGGAACACTAACCATGCCCGAATCCTTAGTTCGCCCACGCCGCCGCTGAGAGCGGCGAACAGGCGCCTGTCCCCAGCGCTACTCCGGAATATCCGGATGGCGGGTCGCCACGCGGTAGCGGCCGGAGTGGAAAACCAGCGGCTCTCCCTCCTGATACTTGTACTCTTCCACTTCGCCCAGAAAGATCACGTGGTCGCCTCCGTCGTATTGCCGCACCTTGCGGCAGACGAAGTAGGAGATTGCACCGTTCAACAACGGGCACCCATCCCTGCCCTCCGTGCATTCCACGCCGGCGAACTTGTCTGGCATGGGGGTGGAGAACTGTCGGGAAAGGTGATGCTGCCTGGCTTCCAGCACGTTCACGGCGAAGTGAGTGGCGCGGCAGAAATCCTGGAAGCTGGGCGTGTTGCGCGCCAGGCTCCACAGGATGAGCGGCGGATCGAGCGAAACCGAGGAGAACGAGTTCACCGTGATGCCAATGCGGCGTCCGTCAGCAGTGCAGGCCGTAACCACCGAGACCCCGGTGGCGAACTGTCCGAGTGCGCGCCGGTAGTCGCGCCGGTCGAAGCGGTCTGCGACCGCCTGGGCTTCCTGTTGGATGAACTTCTCCGTCTCCAGCGGTTCCATGAACCAGGGGAAGAAGGTGCGCGGGTCGTCGAATCCGTTGACAAACGCGCGGGCGACGGACGTGATCTTGCCGCAGGTTTCAAGGATCTTTAATACGTGTGTCGGCGGCCACAACATCAGGTTGGTCCACTCGGTCACCCATTTCGCATATCCCGTCCAGTAGCGATCAAAGGTCTGCTGCATCCATTCCGGATCCGCCGCACGCTGCCCGCGCTCCAGGATGCTTTCCAGGTACAATTCCGCGCACTTGGCGGCGTTGTTGGCGCCCTGTCCGGTGATGGGATCATTGAGCACAACAGTATCCGCCATGCCCAGCACGTGGCGTCCGGAAGGCAGGGTGCCCAGGGGCCTTCGCACAGCCGGAGTAAAGCGGCCGGTCAGTGCGCTGTTGGCGTCCGTGAGTTCAATCTCCTGGCAGCGCTCCGCCTCCCAGGGCAGCCAGCGCTGGAGGATCTCCTTGCTCCGCGCCAGGTGCTGCTCCGGTGTTTTCACATCCTGCCAGCAGTCCATGGGCCCGCCTACCGCCCCCTCGAAAGTCATGATGTCGCAGGGGCCGCTGGTGGTGAGCGCAGGAAACGCGAAGTACTCGCCCACCTGTGGAACCAGGTTGAATGAAACCAAGCTGAAGGGCTGGCGCGGAACCATATTCCGAACGTAGGTGAGCGCCAGGGCGCGCTGCGGCGTGTCAAAACGAGAGCGTCCGGCGTCGTGTTCGAAGAGCTGCCCGATCGTGCCCTTGCCGGCAGCGACGATCACCAAGTCATGACTGCGCGCGCAAAGCTCCAGGTCGTCCAGGTCGGCTACCTTGAAGCACAACTCGCCGCCGCGCCGTTCGAATTCGGCCATCCACCGCGGAATCTTCACGCGCTGGTCCACCGACTGCGCGTGGTCATCGAGGCGGGTGGCCCAGTCGACCACCTTCCCGCCGAAGCCGTCGGGCACGGCAAACCCCATGCCTTCCACTTTGGGGCATTCCTCTTCCCAGAAGTTGAGACCGAGGGTGCGCTCCGCCTCCAGCGCCGAGTCGAACATGCACTGGCTGGACATGACCGGCCCCTCGCGGATCTGCTGCGCCGAGCGATCCGAATAGATCGTGACCTCGTAGCCGTGGGCGAGGAGGCCCAGGCCGAGTTGCAAGCCGGACTGGCCAGCTCCAATGATGGCAATGCGCTTCATTCAACCGGATTCCAGAGCAGGGGATGCAAACCTATCACGCAGGCTGGAGGCGAACAAGGGAGTGCCGCCAAGATGAGATGAAAACCGCGCGGCTCTCGAGTATATTGGGCGCCCATCCGCAAGGCTCGACCATCGAGCCCATGGCGGATTCGCCGGGCTCGGCGAACAGCAGCTTTCGGTTCGAGGGAGAAGAGCGTTCCATGAGAAAAATCGCCATTGTCGGCGCCGGACAGTCCGGCCTCCAGTTGGCGTTAGGGCTTCAGCAGCGCGGCTACGCCGTCACCGTCGTCTCCAACCGCACGCCGGAGCAGGTTCGCAACGGGCGGGTCACGTCCAGTCAGTTCATGTTCCACGACTCGCTGCAGAACGAGCGCGACCTGGGCATCAACCTTTGGGAAAAGAGCTGTCCAATTACCGAAGGGATCGCGTTTGCTATTCCGGCTCCGGATAGCAGCCGCGCCCTCTTCTGGGAAGCCAGACTCGATCACTACGGCCAATCGATAGACCAGCGAGTGAAGTTTGCCGGATGGATGGAGGAGTTCGCCCGTCGCGGCGGCAATCTGGTAATGGAGGACGCCGGCGCTCA
>CAZXVY010000231.1:0-4881 GCA_964644115.1 uncultured Terriglobales bacterium | reverse complement strand
GCGCGTGATCCTCAGCGTGCCCGCTCCCTACAGCGCGCGCGGAGGCATAGAGGTCTATCGCTTCCAGCTGGCCGCAGCGCTCGGCATCCCACTGGCGGCGCTGCTGCTGCAAGCCTTTCTGCCGCGGGCGTCGTCCCAGTTTCTTATTCTCGACCTGCCCCTGCTGGTGACCATCTTCCTCAGTGTGTCGCGCAGGAAGCCGGTAAGCGGGATCCTTGCGGGCAGCGTCATCGGGCTGCTGCAGGACTCGCTGACCGGCCTGCACATCGGGGTGTATGGCATCGCGAAAACGGTGGTGGGATACGGAGCGTCGTCGCTGGGCATGCGGATTGACGTGGAAAACCCGCTGGCCCGGGTGCTTACCGTCTCCGGGTTTTATGTGGTGCACTACCTGGTGTACTTCGTGGTTGCCCGGCAGCTGGTGGGCCAGTCAGTGGAATGGGACTGGGGACGGTTGGTGCTGGCGGCCGTTGCCAACGCGCTGGTGGCGCTGCCGTTGTTCAGCTTGCTGGACCGGTTCAAGCAGAAGACGTAAACAACCTTCAGCCGTCAGCCATCCGCCCGCAGCGATCAGCCGTGGTTATGGAGCCCGTCGTGCTTCGATTTCCCCAGCCGGTGTGAAAGCACGCGGCGGGGTACATCCGTGGTCGCCGGTCTGGGTCCGAGGAATGCCCGAGCTTGGATTGCCTGGAGCTGTTTCTTGCCTTTGGGTAGAGAGCGGATCTGCTCGAGGTCTTCCCAATCGGCGAAGCCACCGTGCCGTGTGCGGTAGTTGACGATGTCGTAGGCTACGTTCTTGGCCACACCCGGCAGTTGGGTGAGCAGTGCGACAGCGGCACTGTTCAGGTCGATTCTGTTGTCCAGAGTTGGCATGGGATTGCTCCGCCTCCTCGTTCTGGCCTGTTTCAATGGTGCAACCGTAATGGCGGCCGGTCTGTGATGGCAATCACCAGGGGGCGTGAGGATATTTTGCGCCCAGGGCGCTTGTTATTCCGCCCGCCCAAGGCGGGCTGGGGAGCGAAGCGGACCTTCCGGAACTCTTTTTAGGGTTCGCGGTGCGTGCCCCGGCACCACGATGCCCACCTGTCCTGTGAGCGAAGCAGTCATACAATAGGAAACAGTGAGCGGGCGGGTCGCCCGCGTGCCCACGATAGGCGCGCGGGCAGGATGCCCGCACGACAGCCGGCGGGACGCCGGCGCTACGGAGGCGGGCGAGTCGCCCGCTTCCACCCAGGCTTGGACAGTCATGCAGGGGCGCGAAGAGAAAATTCCGGGACATCGCTTCACCGTGGTGCAGTACGCGCTGCTGGGGATGTTTCTGCTGCTGGCGTACGGGTTGTGGCGGCTGCAGGTGAGCGGCCGGGGACGCTACGCCGAGCTGGCCGAGCGCAATCGGGTGCGCACCATTCCAGTGCTGGCGCCGCGGGGCAAGATCCTGGACCGGCACGGGCGCATCCTGGTGGACAACTATCCCTCGTTCTCGGTGCTGCTGTTGCGCGACCAGGGGCCGGTGCCGGAAGACGATCTCAGGAAGATCGCCGACGGGCTGGGGATCACGGTGGAGGAAATCCGGGCGCGGCTGCGCAAGCCGGCAGCGCAGAAGAACCGGTTTGCGCCGGTGGTGATCAAAGAGGACATCACTCCCGACGAGCTGGCGTTTCTGGAAGCCCACCGCGGCGAACTGCCCCATGTGGACACGCTGATGGTGCACCGGCGGCTGTATCCGCCGGAGGGTTTTGCGGCGCACCTGGTGGGTTACGTGGGCGAAGTGAGCGAGCAAATGCTCGAGCAGCCGGGCTACGAGCTCTACGACGCGGGGGACATCGTGGGCCAGTACGGCGTGGAGCAGACCTACAACCACATCCTGAAGGGCAAGGACGGATCGCGGCGCGCGGTGGTGGACAACCAGGGCCGCGAGGTGGGCCGCTTGGACGAGGAGCCGGCGGTGGCGGGCCAGCAGCTCCGGCTGACCATTGATATCGACCTGCAGATTGCCGCCGAGGAGGCGCTGGAAGGGCAGAACGGGGCGATCGTGGCGCTGGATCCACGCAATGGAGAAGTGCTGGCCCTGGCCAGCCGTCCGACGTTTGATCCCAACGCTTTTGCGGTGCGCATCTCGAAGGAAGCGTGGGGCCGGCTGGTGAACGATCCGGCGAAACCGCTGCTCAACAAGGCCACGCAAGCGCAACTGGCGCCGGGGTCGGTGTTCAAGATCATCATGGCGATGGCGGGCATGCAGGAAGGCGTGGCCCAGACCCTGACGGTGAACTGCGGCGGCGGGCGCGTCTTCTACGACCGCTTCTTCAAGTGCCACACCGTGCACGGCGGGGGAGTGGAAATCAGCCGCGCCATCTACCAGTCGTGCGACACGTTTTTCTACACGCTGGCGGAGCGGCTGGGCATTGGGCGCATCGCCAAGCACGCCACCCGGCTGGGATTGGGACAGCGCACGGGGATTGACCTGCCGCAGGAAGTGGCGGGGGTGATGCCGTCGGAAGAATGGAAGGTCCGTGCGTTCAAGCAGAAGTGGTACGCGGGAGAAACCATCTCGGTGGGCATCGGGCAGGGGGCGGTGGCCACCACGCCGATTCAACTGGCGCGAGCCTTCGGAGGCATTGCCATGGGCGGCGTGCTGTATCGTCCGCACGTGGCGTTTCCCGTGGAAAAGGAAGGCGGCGCGAGCCCGGTGAAGGCGGAGCCCGACAAGGTGGTGGTGCCCATGAAGGCGCGCGATTGGGAAGTGATTACGGACGCCATGGCGGGAGTGGTGAATCCAGGGGGCACCGCGGCCAGCGCGCACCTGCAAGGCATTGACTGGGGCGGCAAGACGGGCAGTTCGCAGGTGGTGAGCATCGAAGCGCGCAAGCGGCTTACCGGGCGCCAGTTCGCCGATAACGGATGGTTCGTGGGGGTGGCGCCGCGGCGCAATCCGGAAATCGTGGTGGCGGTGCTGGTGGAGCAGGGCGAGCACGGTTACGTGGCGGCGCGGCTGGCCTCGAAGATCATCAAGGTGCACCATGACAAGAAGAACCAGGCGGGAGTAAAGGTGGCCGGCAACTCCCAGCGGGCGCCGGGCGGCCGGGCCATCGAGTTTGCCGCGGTGTGGAGCGAAGCGGCGGAGCCCGCCGGGCGCAGGGGCCTGGGGGCAGGAAGATTCCGGATCGCGGGGAGCTCGGCAGACATCCCGGAAAAAACCAAGATCCCTCGACGCGCGCTTCCTCGCCCGTCACCTTCGTTCCGGGCTCGGTCGCGCTTGCTCGGGATGACAATTCCCACTGGTGACGCGGACTTAAAGGTGCGGAGGCAGCCATGAGCCGGCGGGTTGCGTTCCGCGATTTCGACTGGGCGCTGCTGGGAGTGGCGCTGCTGATTTGCGCGCTGGGGGTGGCGGAAATCTACAGCGCTTCCGCCAACACAAAATTCGCCGGTGTACACGTGCGCCAGGTGTATTGGGTGCTGGCGGGCGTGGCCATGCTCTTTCTGGTGAGCCGGATCAATTACCAAGTGCTGCTGGAGAACGCGCACTGGTTTTACCTGGGGTCGGTGGTGTCGCTGGTGATGGTGCTGCTGTTGGGGCAGAAGTACCTGGGGGCGCGGCGCTGGATCCTGCTGCCCGGAGGCCAGCACTTTCAGCCCTCGGAATGGGTGAAGCTCATCCTGATTCTGGCGCTGGCGAAGTTCTTTCTGGACATGCGACAACGCGAGCTCTCCCTGACCGACATCGTCAAGGCGGGTGCGATTGTGGGTGTGCCCATGCTGCTGGTGCTGGCGCAGCCCGACCTGGGAACGGCGCTGACCTACGTTCCCGTGCTGGTCATGGGGCTGTTCCTGGGCGGGATCCGCTTGAAACACGCGGCCGCGCTGGTGCTGGCCGCCGCCGTGCTGATGCCGGTGGTTTGGCACTTCGGGCTGAAGGATTACCAGAAGGCGCGGCTCACTACCTTCCTGAATCCGGAAGCAGACCCCAAAGGTTCGGGCTACCAGGTGCAGCAGTCGCTGATAGCGGTGGGGTCGGGCGGCATCTGGGGGAAGGGCTTTCGCCAGGGCACGCAGACCCAGGGCATGTTCCTGCCGGTTACCCACACCGACTTTGCCTTTGCCGCCTTTGCCGAGGAGCAGGGCCTGATGGGCGCCCTAGGCGCGCTGCTGCTCTATTTCATGCTGCTGATGCGGCTGTTGCAGAACGCGCAGACCGCACCCGACCGGGGTGGGGCGTTGATCATCATGGGGTTGGTGGCGGTGTTCGCCTTCCACATCCTGGTGAACGTGGGAATGGTGGTGGGCTTCCTGCCGGTGACCGGCATCCCTTTGCCCCTGTTCAGCTACGGAGGCTCGTCGGCGCTGTTTACGTTTCTGGCGCTGGGGGTGGTGATGAACATCCGCATGCGGCGTTTCGTGAACTGATGCAGCCAGCTCTGACCGTTGGTTCTTAGTAAACATTTTGTTTTCAATCACTTGCTGTCATCGCCCAGGCTTGACATGTGATGCACATGCAAGTATGCTATCTACATGTCACGCATGATTCAGCTTCGCAACGTTCCCGACGCGCTGCACCGTACCTTGAAGGTTCGCGCGGCGATGGCAGGCGTGTCGCTCTCGGACTACTTGCTGGCGGAAATTCGCCAGGTGGCCGAGCGGCCGACGCTCAGCGAGCTCCGTGAGCGCCTGCATCGACGCGAGCCGGTGGCCGCACCGCTGTCGGCTGCGCAGGCAGTCCGTGCGGAGCGAGAGGCGCGGTGATCGTCCTTGACGCGTCGGCCTTAATTGAATGGCTGCTGCAAACGCCGGCCGGGGCCCAGGTGGAAGAGCGGATCTTCTCGGCCGCCGCAAACCTGCACGCGCCTCATTTGCTTGACATTGAAGTTGCTCAAGTGCTCCGCC
>CAZXVY010000230.1:0-4902 GCA_964644115.1 uncultured Terriglobales bacterium | reverse complement strand
GTAGCGGGACTGGAAGGCGGCGACGTCGCGCACGACGACGACTTGCTGGCCGCCGGTGAGAACGAGGCTGGGGAAGTCGAAATCGACGCCGCCGCGGATCCGGAAGCCGGTGATATCGAGGGGCGAGCCGCTGATGTTTTTGACCTCGAGATACTCGAAAAGATCCTGGTCGACGAGGTTGCCTGGGGGCGGATCGGCCGGGTGATACATGATTTCGGTGATGCGCAGGGGCGGGACGGTGGTGTAGTAAGTGGCGGCGGCGGGGCCGGACCAGAAGCTGTTGATGAGCGGTTTGCCGACCTCGTTGGCGGCGTTGATTAGATTGGAGTGGGTGGTGTTGTAGGAGCGGGCGACGAGGCGGACATTGTTCGAGATGGTCACGATGAGGGGGCCGACATTGGTCATGGCAGTGGGTGACACTCCGCCGCCGCGTGCGCGCGGATCGGTTCCATCGAGCGTATAGAGCAGCACCGTGTTGGCCTTGGCTGCGGGCGTTACGCTCACTGTCGCTCCGACGTTCACTGGCGCCGTGCCGAAGCTCAAGACGGGCTTGGCCAGGAAATTGGTGTCCATGAACTCGAGGCGATCCACCAGCCACTTCTTTTGGAACTCGACTTCCTTTGCGAACGCGCCGCGGCCGAAGTTGGTCGCCGGCCCAAAGTCGAACGAGTAACTTTGGACGGTCTGGCTGCCCGAGCGGGGCCAGGTGAAATTGGCCGACGCTCCCCACCGGGCTTGTTCGCGGACCTGGGCTTCGCGTATCTGGTTGTGGAATCCGTCCACCATGGCCAGGATCGCGTTGGTCGAGTATTCATTGGTTCGGAAGTTCTGGTAACGGTCGATGAACCGTTGCCAGAACTCTGGATCTCGGAACAGCGGGGTAAACCAACTCACGCCGACGTTGGAGACTCCGAAGAAGTCGGTGCCGTTGTCGGTGTTGACATCGAAGGCGGGCAGGCGCCAGAAGCGCGGGCTGAAGCAGCGATTGTCGGCTTGGGGAGTGGTGGTGCCGCCAGTACCCAGACAGCGGTCGCAGTCCCAGAACGGCCCCTGCTCGAAGCGCTTGTTGCGGTCTTTGTAGAAGTAACCACTGAGCCGGTAGGCGTTGACGTCGAAGCAAATGATGTGGGCGATGAGGTTGTCCACCCACTGATCGGTATTGATGTACTGGACGTACCCCGTGGCCGAGTGCGTGTAGCCGGGGCTGGCCAGGTTGGTCAGAAAATTCAGCAGATGGGTCTGGATCCAACTGACCTGTGCGAGAATTCGAGGATCGGTTGTCCCCAGGGTATTGATTGGATATTCGAGAATGATTTGGGCCGGGGTGGGCCGGATGGACCCAATCTGCGGCACCGACCAGACCCGCTCGTCCGGGTCCGTCCGATCGATCCGGAGCATGTAGCCGCCGGTGATGGCGACGGCGTTGGTGTCTTCCGGCTGGAGCGGCTGGATATCCAGACGGTTCTTGTTGCGTTTGGGTTTTTCCTTGAGCAGATAGAGGCCGAAGTAGTCGTTCGTGGTCACGGGACCCGCATCGAGCTTCCTGAACACCTCGACGAATCGGGTGCGGGAAGAGGATTGGCCAATCAGCCTGCCAAACCAGTGGTAAATGGCCTCGTGCATCAGGCCGGGGTCAAATCCGTTAATGCCATAAAGGACCCAGTTGGATTCAGGGAGCAGGCCCAGCACCGGTTTATCGGCGTCCTGATTGAACTCATCCCACGTCTCGACGGAAAAGCTTGATTTCGCCTGGCCGGCCGTGCTGCCGCCGCGGATGTTGATGCCCATGCGGCTGTGCAACTGCGGCCGGTTGGTCAGGGAACTGCGCCCGCAGTCGTTGTCGAACGTCATGAGGATTCCCGCCTGATCGCTCATGGAGGAGACCGAGCCCGCCGACAGCATGTGCAGGATGCAGACCGGCAAATCGGAACTCCAGCCCAGCACGTTGGGACTAAGCTGAATGTAACTGACCGTCACGGCCGTGCCGGGCAATTTGCCCGGTTCAAAGGCGCGGGCGCGAATCTGGGTCGTTTGGTTGATGGCGATGGGGCCGGAGTAGATCGGTGAGTTGGTCGTCGCGTTGTTGGTCAATACGCTGTTGCCGATGGCCGCCGTCAGGCTGGTGATGACCACGATGCGGATGACCGCATTGGGCGAAGGGGTGGACAAAGCCAGATTGAACGGGCTGACAAACGTGCCGGGTTGGCGGGAGAAGGAAATGTCCGGCGCGAAATCCGTTCCGCCACTCGTTCCATTGGCCGCGCCGGGCGTCGGCGTCGAGTAGTAGCCGACACTGCCGGGGTCAAGCCGGTCGCGTCCGTAGGAGACGTCCGGCCGCTGTTCCGGGAAGAGCGGGGAAAAGGCCGAGACCACATTCGTCGCGGGATCGAGCAGCGCCAGATACTCGCCGGCCGCATGGAGCCTGAAACTGGTGTGCATCGGGGCGGCAGGATTCGTCCGGCCGGGCTTTCCCGAGGCCCAGATGAGCAGGAAGCTGTCCGGGCTGATGAAGGTGCCGTCCGGGATGCGCCATCGGGTCGGGTCGAATGAATCGTCCGTCAGGAACCAACCGCCCAGATCCACGGAGGCAAGGCTCGCATTGTATAGTTCCAACCAGTCGGAATGGTCGCCGTCCTCATCGCGGATGCCATTCAGGTTAAGTGCCATGAACTCGTCGATTCGCACGTCAATGAATGCGGCGGCAGGGTCAAGCGTGTAGCTCCAGAAGCCCCCCGCAAACGCGTTGGGGGTCGGCGCCAGGTCGGTGATGCCGTGGTCCGCCGCCCAGGCCACATGGACGGCGCCCGTGGCCGGCTGGACGAAGGTGAATCGATATTGGGCCGGGCCTTCCTGGAAGACTTCCAATGCGGGTTGGGTGTTGATCAACAGGTCGGACGCATTGACGCCCTGCACCTCTTCGCTGAAGAAGATTTCGACTTCCGCGAAGGAGACGACGGTGATGCCCGGCGGGGGGTTAATCGTATTGACGAACGGTGCCACCGTGTCCGGGACGACATTGGTTGTGGAGGCGGACAGCGCATCTTGCGCGCCGTAGGGACTGGCGGCAAACGCGCCGCCGAGCACGAGAAGTCTCAGCGAGTTCCAAATGGAGAGAGTGCGAGGATTCATGGCAGGTGTTGTTTGGCTTGGCGGGACAATGGAAGAGCGCAGCGCCGAACGACCCCCCCCCTGCGCCCCAGGCGCAAAGCGCCCGTCGGCACGACGCGAACGAACTTTTGTGTCGAGCCTGGTTTTCAAGCCCGTCGTCGGGTTAATCCGAAGAATTAGATCAACCGTTCGCTAGCACAATGTCAGAAGCTTGTCACGCAAAGAACACTGGGCAGATCATCAGATCTTCAGTGGGCGCATCCCATTTTCTGCGCAGGTCAGGCCAAACGAACCGCCTGACCCCTCACCCCGGCCCTCTCCCCCTCCGAGGGGGAGAGGGGGAATCGCCGGCCGTCAGTCCGCGCAGTTGGCGGCGCAAGTCGTCCAACGGCCAGGTGCTTGCCATTACGGAACCAACGGCGCCACCGGACTCCCTCTCCCCCTCGGAGGGGGAGAGGGTTGGGGTGAGGGGGCAGCCGCATGACAAGCGAACTGCTGCGACGTCCGCCGAACTCTCCCGCTTCCCCTCGGAGGGAAAGGGCTGGAGTGAGGGGTTAGAGCGCACACGGCTGTACAGATTTTGGGATGCGCCCCTCATCAGTGTGCGCCCGGCCTGGCCCTACGGCGCGCGCGGCGTGGCCACGCGGTAGAACCGGTTTGTGGACCAATTCGGATCGACTATGGTTTCGACGCTCGCCGTAGTCCGGGCGACGAAGTCGGCGAGGCGCGTCCAGTCCGAGGGCGACGCCGACAGTCGGTCAGTGTATTGGATCGTGTAGGTCTTGCCGGGCGCGGTGCCGAAGAACAGCGTGGCCGTGCCGGGCGCCGTGTTCTGTTGGATTTTGAGAAAGCTGGCCGGATCGCTCGGGTCGGTGCCGGCAATGAACTCAGCCAGGTTGGACATCGTGTCGCCGTCCAGGTCGCCGGCGGCGTCGCTCATGTCGTTGGTGTTCAGGCCGTAGAGGACCTCGAAGTAATCGGGCAATCCGTCCATGTCGAAGTCGGCCCGGGTGTGGTTGGTCATGTGGGTGGCGACCCCTGAGCCAATGGTGGCGATGTTGCTGACAACGATACGATACCAGTTCGAAGTGACCAGGCGCGAGGCGTAGGGGCCCGGATAGGTGAAGAAACTGGCGTGGTTCGAGAAGTCGGTGCGGCCGACGAACGCCGAATTGCTCCGGTAAAAGATCGTGTAAGGCGGCGGATAGCCCGTCGCCACGACGCTCACGGTGAAGGGCGTGGCCACCGGGTTGGTCTGGTTCGGGATCGGTAGGACGAGGAACGCCGGCGAAATCCATGGGGAGAGCGTCGCGCTGCCGCTGTAAATCGTGCCGGCGCCGTCGGTGAGCTGGCACTGGAAGACGCCTTCGTCGGCCAGGACGACGTTGCTAATGGTCAGGAGGTTGCTCACCGCCGACGGATTCAGAGCGGCGGAAATGTTGGTGTCGTTCTTGCGCCACTGGTAGTTGAGCGGCGGATTGGCCGTCGTCGCGGCGACGCGGAAGTAGGCGTGCCGGTTGTTGGCCAGCGCCTGGGTGTCGGGCGGAATCCGGATAATCACGTTGGTGGGGTTGAAGCTGATGTTGGCGGGCGTGATGTAGGTCAGCGTGGCGGGGCTGCTGAAAATGCCGCCTCCCGCGTTTTGGACCAGACAGCGGTACGGCCCGGCGTGGCCTGGCTGCACCGACGAGATTATGTAAATGGAATTGGTCGCTCCCGGGATGCCGGAGTTGCCAAAGAACCACTGGTAATAGATCGGCGGCGCGCCCGTGGCCGTCACGCTGAATTGGGCCA
>CAZXVY010000229.1:0-4908 GCA_964644115.1 uncultured Terriglobales bacterium | reverse complement strand
GCTCGACCCCAACCAAGGTGAACGGCGCCGCCTGCAACGACGGCAGCGCATGCACCCAGACCGACACCTGCCAGGCAGGGGCATGCACTGGAAGTAACGCCGTCGCCTGCACCGCCAGCCCCTCCATGAACAGCGGCCCCTGCTTCAGCGTGGCCAGCCAGGTCAGGTTCTCGGGGGTCGGCGCATCCTTAAAAAACAACGCCGCCAGGCCGGCGATGGGATTAAACGAGTCAATGCCCATCACGCCCGAGCACGCTTTGTCGTGGTTGCCGCGCACCACAATGGTGCCCAGCTTGCGCGAGTGGTCGGTGACCTCGTTGGGGCTGCCGCCGTAGCCCACCACGTCGCCCAGGTTGATGATGACGTCGTGCTCGGGCGCGTGCTCCAGGCACGCCTCCAGGCCTTCGAGGTTCGAATGGATGTCGCTGATTATGAGTATGCGCACAGGTCGAGCTTGGGCAAACCGCGAGATTATAAATCAGAGACCGGGAAACCGCCGCCTGCCGAGGGTAACCCTATCCGTTACGAAGGATTCGGGGCCTTGGCGCCTCCGCGCGCCGATTGAGGATTTGAGGGTGCCCCATCCTTGTCCCTCCCGCTTTTGGAGGGACAGGGTGGGTAGTGGCCGTCAGAAGGCGACGATGACCTTGAATCCGCCGCAGATCATGCGTTTGCAGTCGAAGGGCATGGACTTCGCGTCCATCATATTTGCCAGGCGCGGGTCCTTCATGACCTTGGCGTTGACGCGATCGCGGTGCGCTCGCGACTTGAACACGATCCACGAGAACACCACCGTCTCGCCACGCTTGAGCCTGACCGTTCGCGGGAACGAAACCCCGAACTTCACATTGAGGTCGTCGCCGGCGCACTCCCGGTACTCGAGTGCGCCGTGCTCCCGCCAGATTTTCCCTGCCTTCTGAGCCATGCGGCGGTAGGTCTGCAGATTCTTCTTCGGTACCGGTAATACGTATCCATCAACGTAGCGCATAAGTCCTCCGTAGTAGGTTAAGTTCTCTGGCTGATGAACATAAACATATTGAGGCAGGATTGCGACACCGCCAAGTGCCAAGAGCTAAGAGCTAAGAGCTTTCCCCGCCACCGGACATCTCGCCCAGTGCCCAGAAGCCACTTCCTCCAGCGCCGGCAGGGCTCGGGCGCAGTCGGCAACACGAATTCCGCAGCGCGGCTCGAACGGGCAGCCCGGGGGCAGCGCGGTAATCGGCGGCACCGTGCCCTCAATCGCTTTCAGCGGACGTTCGCGGTCGGTGCGCAGCGTGGGGACAGCCTCCAGCAGCCCCCGCGAATAGGGATGGACGGGCCGCGCGAGCACCTCGCGCGCCGCGCCCATCTCCACGATGCTGCCGGCGTACATCACCGCCACGCGGCCGGCGATCTGCGACACCACGCCCAGGTCGTGCGAGATGAACAGCATGGCCAGGCCAAATTTGGCGCGCAGCTCGCGCAGCAGTTCGAGAATCTGCGCCTGGATGGTGACGTCGAGCGCGGTGGTAGGCTCGTCGGCGATCAGGATTTGCGGCCGGTTGACGATGGCCATGGCAATCATCACCCGCTGTCGCATCCCGCCCGAAAGCTGGAACGGATAGTCGCGCGCCCGCCGCTCGGCGTCGGGGATGCCCACGTCGTTCAGCGCCTCGACGGCCCGCTCCCACGCGTCCTGCTTCGTGCTTCGCCGTGAGCCGCCAGTTGTTTTTGCTGACGGCTGATGGCTGATGGCTGACGGCTTCTCATGCGCCAGCACCGCCTCCGCCACCTGCTCACCCACGCGCATCACAGGATTCAGCGCGGTCATGGGTTCCTGGAAGATCATGCTGATGCGGGCTCCGCGCACCGCGCGCATCTCGCCCTCTGAACCGGCGAGCAAGTTCTTGCTGTCAAGCAGCACCTGACCCGCGACCCGCGCCTGCGGAGGCAGCAGGCGCAGCAGGGCCAGCGCGGCCACCGACTTGCCGGAACCGGACTCGCCCACCAGTCCAAGCGTTTCTCCGGCATCCAGCGTGAAGTTTACGTCGCGCGCCGCAGCGCGCCACGCGCCCGCCACGGGAAACTCGACGGTAAGCCCTCGGACTTCGAGCAGCGGCTGTGCCACGCGCCTATCCTACATCGCGCGTAGCGCGAAGCCCGGCCCGTGTGGAAGCGGGCGACCTCGCCCGCGCCCCGTGTGGCCTGCGCCACCGCCCCTGGCGCTGATCGCCGCGCGTTTCTCGGCGCTCTCGGCGTTCTCGGCGGTAAAACCAGCAATTCAGCTCGCCCTTACTGTCCCAGGATCAGCGGCAAGCCATCCTTGCCCCCGCCAATCACCACGATCTTGCTGTTCGGGCTCTTGGACAGTTGCTCGGTGGCCTCGATTCCTTTCCAGCGCAGCAGCCGGTCGTCAATGCCCTGGGCCACAATCTGCTGGAAGTCGCGGATACCTGCCGCTTCGATGCGCTTGCGCTCCGCCTCCTGCTTCTCCTTCTGCAAGCGGAAGGACATGGCCAGCGACTCCTGCTCGGCCTGCTGCTTGAGCTCGATGGAGGCCTTCAGTGTGGCCGGCAATTGGATGTCGCGCAGCAGCACATTTTCCACTACCACGCCCCGCGGGGCCAGGTCCTTTTCCAACTGCTCGCGGATCTGCTTGGCCACCTCTTCGCGCCCGCTGCTGTAGAGCGCGTTAGCGGAGTGCGCCGAAGTAATCGAGCGGATGGCGGACCGCAGCGTCGGTTCCACCACCACGTCGATGTAGGTGGGTCCGATGGTCTGAAACACCTCGGCCGCCTTGTTGCGATCCAGGCGGAAGAGCAGCGACGTGTCCAGGTTCACCACCAGACCTTCGGCGGAGGGCACGCTGGCCGTTTCCTTCAGCTCCTGGGTGCGCACCGAGAAGACGTGGTTTACCGCAAACGGGTTCACCAGATGGATGCCCTCGGACAGAACTGGGCCCGTCATCACCTTGCCGAAAAGCGTCAGTACACCGATATGTCCCGCAGGTACTTGGGCGACCGAGGCCCAAAGCAACACCACCACGAAGAACGCCACGATCACCGCCAACCCTAATCGGATCACAGAACCTCCTCCGCCACCTGGTCCCCGTTCTTTTGTGTAGTCGTAAACCGGCATGGATTCTCCTCCTCGCGTGGAATTGTATGCGGGTGGCCTGTGGAATTCGTGGCGGGGTTGGCTGCCGGTCAACGCTCCTCAAGCCAATCTCTGCCCCTGCCGGTGCGGCAAAGGGTTTTCTCAACTCCGCGAAAACGCTGGCCCTCTACGGTTTTTTCACATTTGAGAAACGCGCTCAACCGCATGAACAGCGGCTTGGCCAGCGGTTTTGTTACTGGCAGTGCACAATTTCCGCGGCGGGCGCCTGTGGACTAGCTGCACTCCATTGAAAACAAGCAGGATACAGACGTGCGTTTTCGCTTGACTGGAAAAATGGTGCTGGTAAAACCAATCTCGTTCTTTGACAGTTTCTTGTCTCCTCCGGTTGGTGGTGAGTCCGGGACTCGAGCCAAGGTCACCGTATTCGCTCTCGAGGCGGATCACGGAGGGCCGGTGAGGGTCAATAGCGAGCTGCCGGTCGAGGGGAGTGAGAGACATAGTTGAAGGCAAGATAGAGTCCCGAGGCGTTAGCCGGTTGTCCCGGTTGGTGGTGAGCCCGGAACCCGAGCTTCAGGGGTCAGCCCCTGATTAAAGATCGCGCGCAGCGACCCGCAAGGAAGCTGCGAAATGCAGGTCGGCGAGGGCCTAAAGCGAGCTGCTGGCGGAGGACACGCAGGTTGACATCACCTCGGGGCTCTTAGTTTTTGCCCCGTGGTTGCCCCCGAGTTTTTTCCCGCCTGACTGGTTTCCTACCCAACTCAGTTAGACCAGTCATCCGACTTGGTTTCACTTCCTTCGTGACCTTCGTGTCCTTCGTGGTTAGCTTTTTCTTTTGCGAGCTGACGCCCGTCTATAATCTCCCGCCATGCCACTGCCTCGTTCCGATCGCCGCGCCTTTCTCGCTCTCTGTTCTTCACTTGGCCTCACCTCCACGCTGTTCCCCGGAGTGCTTTGGGGAAAGCTGGAGGGCAAGCCCGCCACCAGGGAAATGATCTCTGAGGCCGCAACCCTGGCCGGCATCTCCATCGCCGACGAGCACCAGGAGATGATGGTCAAGGGTCTGAACGAACAGCTCGAGTCGTTCGAAGCCATCCGCAAGCTGGCCCTGCCCAACTCCGTGTCGCCGTCGCTGCTGTTTGATCCCGTGCTTCCGGGAATGAAGTTTTCTGCCGCGAAGCAGCCGCTGCGTATGAGTCGAATCTCGGCGCCGGATGTCCCCAAAAACCTCGACCCCAAAAACCTCGACAATGTCGCGTTCTACACCGTACGCCAGCTCGCTGAGCTGGTGCGCACGCGCAAGGTTTCTTCCACCGCCCTGACGGAAATGTACCTGGAGCGGCTGAAGCGTTACGACCCGCTGCTGAAGTTCGTAGTCACGCTCACCGCAGACCGCGCCCGCGCGCAGGCGCGCGAGGCCGACCGCGACCTGGCCGCCGGACGCTATCGCGGGCCGCTCCACGGGCTGCCCTGGGGCGCGAAAGATCTGCTCGCGGTGAAGGGCTATCCCACCACCTGGGGCGCGGGCGGACTCGAAAAGCAGGTGATGGACGAAGACGCCACCGTGGTCCAGCGCCTGGATCGCGCGGGCGCGGTGCTCATCGCCAAGCTCACGCTGGGCGCGCTGGCCATGGGCGACGTCTGGTTCGGGGGCATGACCCGCAATCCCTGGAAAACCGACCAGGGCTCGAGCGGCTCGTCGGCGGGCGCGGCCTCGGCCACCGCCGCAGGTTGCGTGGCGTTTGCCATTGGCTCCGAGACGCTGGGCTCCATCTCCTCACCCTCGACGCGCTGCGGCACCACCGGCCTGCGGCC
>CAZXVY010000228.1:0-4914 GCA_964644115.1 uncultured Terriglobales bacterium | reverse complement strand
GGCGCTCCCTTCGGCCGGTTTCAATCATCTGTTTCTCCGAGAGTAAAATGCTCTATATGGCACGCGCGCGCCTCAGTCTCGTGGCCCCGCTTTTCCTGCTGCTCGCCCCGCCGCTGCTCGCCGCCCAGCAATCCGCCCGCCAGGAGGAGATCCCTCTGGAGCGTTGTGACCGGTTGCCCGTCCTGCGCATGCAGGCCGGTGAGCGCAGTGTGCGCTTCCTGGTGGATACCGGGGCCACCACCGTGCTCAACGTGAAGTCGTTCCCGGGCACGGAAGCGCGGGAAATTCAGGTGACCTCGTTCAGCGGCACCCGCGCGGCCAGCGCGCGCATGGTCCCGGTGGACCGGCTGGCGCTGGGAAGCCGAGTGCTGCTTCGCTTGACCCTGCCTTCTGTGGACCTCAGCTTCGTGGACGAAGCCTGCGGCAAGCGCATTGACGGCATCCTGGGCGTGGACCTGTTGGAGAAGCTGGAGGCCAGCATCGATCTGCGCCGCCGGGTTGCAGTCCTCGGCCGGCAGGAGACTTCTCCGCAGGACGAGCGCGCCATGGCGGAGCTGAAAGCGGCCATGGCTTCCTGCCTCCAAGCCTTCAATCAGCGCCGCGAGCAGGAGCTGTTCGACTGCTTCGATCCGCAGGTGGCGCTGTTCCTGCACACCGACGAGTATCGCGGCCGCGAGCAGTCGCTGGCCCTCATCCGCCAGCGTTACTGGCGCGAACAGGAGACCCTGCTGGAAATGCACACCCGCGACGCCCGCCTGGTGGGCGACTCGGCCTGGTGCCGCTATGACTTCCGCCACTTCGTGGACGGCAAACCGCACTCCGGCACGGGCATGATGATGCTTCGCCGTACCGCCGGGAAGTGGCAAATCCTCAGCATGCACGACGTCCCTGACGCCGTGCCGCCACCCCCGCACTAGGAATGCGCCAAAACGCCCCTAGGCTGAACCCGCAAGTTCATTTACCCTCGGCACCGCTAAAAGGAGCCTTCCCCCATGCAACGTCGCAAGTTCCTCGAGTCGTCGGTAGCCCTGGCGGGCGTTGTGCTGGCCTCGCCCCAAGCCACAGACGCTGCCGCGCTGCGCGCCGAAGACCACGCCGGCGGGATGCCCTCCAAATCCTACCCGCCGCTTACGCCACCCTTCCGCCTGCCCGCCGAGTGGCATCAAGCCACCACCCGCCGCTTCCAGCAGAAGCTGGCGGAGAAAAAACTCGACGGCGCCGTCATCTGGTCCACGGACAACATCCAGTACCTCACCGGCGCCTTCGCCACTACCACCGAACGCTCCATCTGGCTATTTGTGCCCGCCCAGGGCGAGCCCGCCATTTTTTATCCCGGGCTCGACCGCGACCTCTGGCAAACCTGGTGGGTGAAGGATGGCGAGTGGTACTTCGACTATCACCATCATGGCGGCTACAACCAGCACACCTGGACCGCCGGCCCCACCGCCGACCTCTTCCAGTGGATGCTCGAAGGATTGAAGAGGCGCGGCGTGGGAGCACGCCTGGGCTTTGAGGGCCGGCTTTCCGACTCTCAGGCGCGCACACTGCGGCGCGTATTGCCGCATAGCAAGCCCGACTGGACCATTGCCGACGGCCTGCTGCTGGGCATGCGCCAGATCAAGACGGAGGAAGAAATCGCGCTCTGCCGGGTGGGCCTGGCGCTGCACGACCGCATGATGGACTTTGCCCGCGACTACATCCTCACGCACGGAACCAGCGCCACCGACTTCGAGGTGCAACACGCCACCGTTGCTTTCGGCGCTGCCGAGGTCAGCAAATATCTCAAGCTCGACGGCCGTCCGCACAACGGCGTGGGCGTGGACGTCAGCTTCGGCTGCCGCACCGGCGTGGCCACCGCCTATCCCCATCCCAACCAGTTCTTCTACGAAAAGATCAAGCGCGGCGACGCCATTCAGATTGCCGCCGGCGTGCGCAAAGTGGTCTACACCTCGACCATCTGCGTCTACGGACGCGCCTACGATCGGCCGGTTACCGACCTGCACTCCAAGATGTGGGAGGCGCACACCGCCATGACCCTGGAGCAGCAGAAGCTGATGAAGGCAGGCACGCGCTGCAACCAGGTGGCCGAGGGTGTACTCAAGCTGGCCAAAGACGCCGGCCTGGAGAAGCATGTCTACCACCGGCCAGCGCACGGCGAAGGCAGCGAAGGCCACCAGTCGCCTTATCTTGCGCTGGGCAACACCGAGGTCCTGGTCGAGAACATGACCTTCTCCAACGAGCCCGGCCTCTACCACCCCGCCGGCGGCTTCGGCTACAACCACTCCAACCACGTGCGGGTGACGGCCACGGGTGGCGAGCAAATGAACCAGACTCCCCTCACAAAAGAGTGGTGCTGGATCACCATCTAGAAGCCTGCATAGCCCGGCCGCCCTCGACCGGGCCCGGGTGGCAGCGGCCGGCTACTTCGCCGTCCGCCGCTGCCGCCGGTCGGCGATGGACTCCAGGATCTGCTTGAAGCGCGGCTCGTCGCGGATGCTGGCCAGCAGTGGGTCGCGCCGGAACCACTGGTCGCGCTCGTCGCCGCTGCGCACCGCCCGCTCCAACCAGTCCAGGGCCTTCTCCTGGTCTCCCAGGATGGCGTAGAACTCCGCAGCATTGGCAGTCACGAAGGGGGCCGCAGCAGCATACTTCAAGACTTCGCCATCCATCTCCTTCAGCGCCGCCGCCCGTTTTCCTTCGAGGGCCAGCAACAGGGACCAGCCGGAGAGTCGGAGCAAGAGGTTGGCTCGGTCTTGCCGGCGCGCGCGATCGAGCGTCCTGCGCGCCTGGGCCAGGTTTCCAGCGTCCAGGTAGACGCGCGACAGGTATTGAATGCCATAGACGTTCTGCGGATCCTGGTCCAGAACCTTTTCCAGTTCGCGGATGGCTCCTGCCGTATCGCCCTGGAGGCGCAGCAGGTCCGCGTAGGCCAAGCGCGCCGGGAAAAACAGTGGATCTCGGTCCAGCAACTGCTTGAGCAACGACGTGGCTTGCGCATCGTTACCATTAAAGTGGTGGTACATAGCGAGCCAAATGGGCGCGTCCACCTCCCTGGGATTAATCTTCAGGGCCATTTCCGCTTCAGCCGGAATCAGCTCTTTTCGTCCCTGAAGGAAATAGACCGCGGCCAGGGCAGAGTGCGCGCGCCCGCAACTGGGATCGTCCTGCAACGCACGCCGCAGTTCCTCCTCCGCCTTATAGAACAACGCGGTGTCGTTGGAATCGCCGCTATCGAGCTTCAACAGGTGCCCAAAGCCGTACCAGGCGCGCGCTTCCGCGAAGTGGGGATCGATTTCCAGGGCCCTTTCCAGCATCTGCTGGCTACGTTGCAAGTCCTGTTGCCTCAGCACGAAGAGCATCGCCCGCTCGAAGTACTCGTTCGCCTCCGCCTTCGCTGACGGACGTCCTCCTGTACTCAACCATTTGCCGGAAGGTGCCTCGACCTTCTGGACGTGGGTCACGCCGATGTTGAATGGAACACCGCGCATCACTACCGCAATGATTCCTGCCGCGATGAGCAGCAGGCCCACGGCAACGGGCCAGAGCCAGAGCCGGCGAGACCTTGCCGGCAGCGCCGGAACGGGGGTGATGGCCGTGTCTGACTGCAGGGCCTCCAGCGCCGCCCGCACCTCGCTCGCCTGCTGATACCTCTCCCCTGGCTCCTTGGCCAGGCAGCGCTGGACCACGGCGCGCAGCCCCGGCGGCGCGTTCGGCGGCAGCGGTTTGGGCGCGTCGCGCAAAATGGAGGACGTAAGGTCGTAGCTGGTCTCGCCGCCGAAGGGAAGCGTCCCGCTGGCCATCTCGTAGAGCATCACGCCCAGCGCCCAGATGTCCGAGCGCGCGTCCGCCGCCTTGCCGCGCAACACCTCGGGTGGCATATAGCTCAGCGTGCCCACCACCGCTCCCGCTTCCGTCAGCGACATGCGGGTGCGCGTAGCTTGTTCCAGTTCCTGCTCCCGCAAACGCTTGGCCAAGCCGAAATCCAGCACTTTCACCCGGCCTTCCGGCGTGATCACTATGTTCGCGCTCTTCAGATCACGATGGATCACGCCGCGCTGGTGGGCATGCGCCAGGGCATCCGCGATCTGAGCGCCGTAGCGCGCCACGTTCTCCGTGGGCAGCCCGCCACCCAGCAGCATGTTGCCCAGCGGCCGCCCTTCCACGCACTCCATGGCGATGCAGGCGTGACCCTCGGCCTCCGCCACTTCATAAATGGTGCAGATGTTGGGATGGTTCAGCGCAGACGCGCTGCGCGCTTCGTTCAACAGCCGGGCTCGCGAAGTGGCATCGTTCAGCCAGCGTTCACCCACCAGCTTGAGGGCCACCGTGCGCCCCAGGCGCTCATCCTGCGCCCGATACACCACACCCATGCCGCCGGCGCCAAGCTGCTCCAGAATGCGGTAGTGTCCGAGCGTTTGACCGACCATGAGAGGTTGCCCTGGCGCGAAGCTGCAATCTTAGCAGCGAATGCTTGCCCGCCTAGGGTTGATGGCGGAAGGCTGACTGCTGACGGCTGATGCTCTACTGCTTGTTGCTTGCTGCTTATTGCTTACTGCTTATTGCTTTCTCCAGCAGCGCAATCGTCGCCGCGTAGTCCAGATCGTTCTGTCCCGCCCGCACCGCGTCTTCGTAAATCTCGTCCACACATTCCAGCGCTGGCAACTTCAGGCCGAGTTCCCGGGCGGCGTCAAGCATCAGGTGGATGTCCTTGTGCATGAGCCGCAGCGGGAAGTTGGGAGAGAAGTCGCGCCGCAATACGAACGGCGCCTTGTAGTCCACCACTCCTGAGCGCACCATGGACGACTGCACCAGCCCCAGGAAAGTTTCCGCGGCGATGCCCTGGCGCGTGGCCAGCGTGAGTCCCTCGGCGAAGCCCTGATAGGTGACGGCGATCATCAGGTTCAGCGCCAGCTT
>CAZXVY010000227.1:0-4918 GCA_964644115.1 uncultured Terriglobales bacterium | reverse complement strand
GGCGGCTGCCTTGGGCACTACGATGTAACCCTTCTTGTGGGACATCCAGGCCACCGCGCCGGCCTCGGCCATGTTGCCGCCGTGCTTCTGCAGGACGTGCCGGATGTCGCTCACCGTGCGGTTGCGGTTGTCGGAAGAAATCTCCACCAGAATGGCCACGCCGCCCGGCCCGTAACCTTCCAGGCTGAACTCTTCGTAGATGGCGCCCGGCAACTCGCCCGTGCCCCGCTGGATGGCGCGCTTGATGTTGTCGGCCGGCATGTTCTCCGCCTTGGCCGCGGCGATGGCGGTGCGCAGCCGGGGATTGCCGGTGGGATCGCCCCCGCCCCCCTTGGCGGCCATGCTGATTTCCCTAATCAGGCGGGTGAAGGTCTTGCCGCGCTTGGCGTCCAGCGCGCCCTTCTTGTGCTTGATGGTGGCCCATTTCGAATGGCCGGACATGGCGATACCTCAAGGAACCGGTAGTTTCGTCAGCGCTTGGGGGAAGACCGCTCCTGCTGCGGTCGTTCGCATGAAGACAGTCGCGATTATAGCACCGCACCCTGTGCGGACAGAAAGCTAACCACGAAGGACACGAAGGTTCACGAAGGGGTTTCAGGGAGTTTCTCGGGTGGCGGTGGAACCGACGGCGGTTCGGCGGAAGCAGGAAGGGAGGTGGAAGGAAGCGCAGTGGTTGCTATCGCCGACGGCGGCAGCGCGGCCTGCGCCCGGCGCGCGCGATAGGCGTAGAGCACGGCCAGCAGCGGCGGTGCCAGCAGCACGCCCCAGAACGACACCAGCCCCAGAACCAGGGGCGTGAGGATCGAGGCCCAGATGGGAACTCGCGTGGTGCGGCGCATGAAGTACGGCTGCAGCAGGAGCTCGTCCATCGCCACAATGACGGCGTAGAGGACCATGACGTAAAGCACCTTTTGCCAGCCCCCGCTGAGCCCGGCGGTGATGGCCGGACCGAGCAGGCCCAGTACCGGTCCCAGATGCGGGATGTATTGCAGCAGGGCCGCGAGCAGGGCCCATAGCGGAGCGAAGCGCACTTCCAGCAGCATCAGCCCGATCAGCCAAAGCACTCCGACCGCGAGCGCGTCCAGGGTCTGGGCGAGGAACCAGCGCCAGAGCGCGCTGCCCGTGGTACGCAGGTGCTGTCCCAGATCCATGTTTGGCTCCCAACCAGCAGACATTAGCGCGCCCCGCTTCCCGCCGGCAACACCCGGCAGCAGCGCCGCCCATCCGGTACGATAAAAGAGAATTTCGCGGGCTAGTAAACCCGGCCCGAAGAATTTCGTCCAATGGTACAGGCACAGGCCATCGCATCGTGGAGGACACGCTGACAGGGGCGGCCCCTTCCGGGGCGCTCACACGCGAGCTCGCGGCTGAGGATTTCGACCGCTTGGTGCGCCTGCATCAGCGGCGCATCTATCGCGTTCTGCTGGCGGTGCTGCGCGATGCCGACGCCGCCGATACCCTCACGCAGGAGTGTTTTTTGCGCGCGTACCAGAAACGGCAAAGCTTCCGCGGCGACGCGACGGTGGCCACCTGGTTGGTGCGCATCGCGCTCAACCTGGCCCGCGACCACCAGAAGAGCCGGCGGCAGTGGTTCTGGCGCAGGCTTCTGGGATCGGCGGACCCGAGCACCGAGGCGGCCGCGGCGGAGGTTCCCGATCTGCGTGCGTCTCCGGAGCGGACCTTGCTGGCGCGCGAAGAGGCCGGCAGCGTCGCCCGCGCGGTGGAATTGCTTCCCGCGCGACAGCGCGAGGTTTTCCTGCTGCGCTTTGTGGAGGAGATGTCGCTGGAGGAAATCGCGCAGGCGACCGGACTGGAAACGGGTACGGTGAAGTCCCACCTGTCGCGGGCAGTGGCTGCGGTGCGGCAGAAGATCCGCCCCCAGAAGTGAATCCTAAAGCAGTGAATGGAGAAGCGACATGACAGCCAGGCAGTGCGAACCGGACTTCGAGGTGGCTGGAGAGGACCCCGGCATCGCGGCATTCGCCGACGCGGCCCGCGCTGCCGCAGAGCGGCCCGAGGGCTTCTGGGTGGCCCAGCGGGCGGCGATTGCCGGCGGCATGCGGGAAGCAGGAAAAGGTTCCTCCCTGCGCCTGGCGTGGGCAGTGTCTGTGGCGCTGGTGGTGCTGGCCACGGGCCTCTTGACGCAAGCTCCGCCCCCGGCCGCGTCCGTCGCCGATTACGATCCCGACCACGACCTGCTGGTGGGAGTGGAGCGCGCCGTGCGGCGCCCGGTGCCGCAGGCGCTCGAACCGGCGCGGCTGCTGGCGCAGGAAATGGAACGCTCGGTGGCGCCGGAAAATGAAGTCAATCCGCAGTAGCAAGACCTAAGGAGATCAACCCATGAAACGACTGGCACTTTTGCTCGCAACCTGTATCTTGCTGGGGCTCGCGGCCCTCGCTCAGGAGGTCGCGCCCGCCCCCGAGTCCGGAATCATCGTCGCGGCCGAGGAACCCACGGCGGCTGAGGAACCCACGGGCCCGGGCTTCGTCTTCTTCAACACACCAACGCCGCCGCCGGACATGATCATGATGGCCGGCACGCCGGCTCCGGCGCCACCCGTTTTTGTCTGGCAAGGAGAGGGCGGCGAGCGGGGCCTTCTGCGTGGGCCGCACCACGGTCCCGAGCTGGGCAAATGGTGGAAAGACTCCAAGATCGCTGCCGAGCTGAAGCTAACGCCGGCGCAGATCAGCCAGATCGAGCAGGCCTTCTACGATCACCGGCTCAAGCTGATTGACTTGCGCGCCGACTTGGAGCGCGAGGAAACCCGGCTCCAGCCCTTGATGGAGGCGGACCAGGTGGACGAGGCCAAGGTGGGCGCGCAAATTGACCTGGTGCTGGCCGCCCGCGGCCGCCTGGAGAAGGCCCACACCATGATGATGTTGGCGCTGCGGCGTTCGCTGAGCGTGGAACAGTGGAAGAAGCTGGAAGCGATCAAGCAGGAGCGGGAACACCGCTGGGGTGGGCATCCGCCTATGCCGCCAACCCCGGCCGCGGCTCCTCATCCCGCTCATCCGCCGCAGCCAGCGCAGCCGCCGCAGCCGGGGACTCCGCCTGCGACGCCCAAGCCCGGAGACCGAATGTAGCGCCGGCAAGCCGCCCTGTAGAGACGCAGCTTGCTGCGTCTCCGCGTTTCCGAGACGTTGCAAGCAACGTCTCTACGGTGGGGAAAGGGCGCCCACCGCACGTCCGGGCGGGGCCGCTTGCTTGCGATGCTAGACTGATCTGTGGTCAGCGCCACAACCAGCGAGCGAAGATGAAATTCGGCGTAATCGTTTTTCCCGGCTCCAACTGCGACCACGACGCTTGGTACGCGTTGGGCGAGGTGGCCCGCCAGCCGGTCACCTACCTGTGGCACGAGTCGGCCGAGCTGGAGAACTGCGACGCCATCGTCATCCCCGGAGGCTTCGCCTTCGGGGACTACCTGCGCACCGGAGCCATCGCCCGCTTCTCTCCGGTGATGGAGTCGGTAACCCGCTTCGCCCGCGGCGGCGGGCTGGTGCTGGGCATCTGCAACGGCTTCCAGATTCTGTGCGAAGCCGGCCTGCTGCCCGGCGCACTCACGCGCAACCTGGGGCTCAAGTACATTTGCCGCCAGGTGCACGTGCGGGTGGAGACCTTAAACTCGCCTTTCACCGGCGCTCTGCGCAAAGGCGAAGTCTTGAAGATCCCCATCGGCCACATGGAAGGCAATTACTTCTGCGATCCGGAAACGCTGGCCACGCTGCGACGCGAGGATCGCGTGCTTTTCCGCTACGTGACGCCGGAGGGCGAGGCCAATGCAGAAGGCAATCCCAACGGGTCGCTGGACAATATCGCGGGCATTTGCAACGAGGGCCGCAACGTTTGCGGCATGATGCCCCACCCCGACCGCTCCAGCGAGATTCAGCTCGGCTCGGCCGATGGACTGAAGGTGTTTCAGTCGTTAGTCGCGGAGATGGAAACGAAAGTGAATCATTGAATCAGTGAATCATTGAGTCATTGAATCCACGGAACACAAAAGGTCTGCTTGAGATTGCCGTAATGATTCAATGATCCGATGATTCAATGATTCACTTCCCAAACGCTTCCTTATTCACCACGTACGGCATCTTGCTCACGTCGCCGCCGTAATTCCCTTCCAGCACGTCAATCAGCCCCTGCACAGTGCGGCCGGCCATGCCTTTGTCGGGGTCGGTGGAGAGCCGGGTGATGCGGCCGCCGGAGGCGAAGTGGTGGAAGATGCGGCAGCGGTCTTCGATGGCGGGATCGCGCAAGGGTGAATCCGCGGGCAGCGGCTCCTTCTCGAACACGTCGAGCGCAGCTCCGGCAATCCAGCCTTCCTTCAGGCCACGCGCCAGCGCTTTTTCGTCTACTACCGGACCGCGTGAGGTGTTGACCAGGTAGGCGGTGGGCTTCATCAGCCGGAGCGTGCGCTCGTTGATGAGGTGATAGGTGGGCGTCTCGCTCTCCCCTTCCCGCAGCAGGGGCACGTGCAGGCTCACGTAGTCGGCCCCGGAAAGAGCTTCGTCAGCGCCCACGTATTTGATCCAGGTCTTCGCTTTCTGCAGGCCGAGGGCGTGGCGCGTGTCCATGAGTTCCTGGATTGCTTTCACGAAAGCATTGTTCTGGTACACCGGGTCGTAGCACAGAATGTTCATGTCGAAGCCGGTGCACTTCTTGATCAGTGCCAGGCCGATGCGCCCGGTGCCGATGATGGCGATGGTCTTACCGGTGACTTCATCGCCCAGGAAGGGGAGGAACGGATGCCACGATCCCCACTGGCTGTCGCGCACCAGATGCTCGCTGGGCCACAGCTTGCGCGCCACTGAAGCCAGGATGAACAACGCAAACTCGGCCGTGGCTTCGGTGAGCACGTCCGCGGTGTGGGTGAATGGAATCCTGTAGCGGTTGGCGTCGGCGCGGTTGATGTTGTCGAAA